>NZ_JBFUIX010000091.1:0-24120 GCF_056401635.1 Paenibacillus sp. P4_E11
CTCCGACTCCGCTTCATCTGGGTCTGCATACACCAATCCGTTATCCTGATCGCCTCCGACTCCGCTTCATCTGGGTCTGCATACACCAATCCGTTATCCTGATCGCTCCATTGGGTTTGTTCCGATCTGCCACCGCTACCCATAAGAACATAGGCATAAGGAACTGGAGGAGAACCCTCCCCTTCATCACGAAGCTTGCGTTCGCAAAGAATTAAGGTTCTCCTAATAAATTGATCATGAATCCGATTCAATTGGTCATACCATTCCCCGATGAATAGAAGAGCAGGAGGGGCTGGGAATGTTTCCAGCATTTCTTCCCGCAGGCTGCGCAGTTCCGTTATTCTCGCAACCCGGTTGATTCGATCTTCCAAGCGAGACATTTTATACCCATCCATGAGCCCCTCCGGCAGCCTGGATTAGACGGTTAGCGTCTCGCTGCCTGATTTCTTCAATTGCTCTGGATATCCGTATGAACCGTGCTCACTGATATCCAAGCCCATAATCTCTTCTTCTTCCGTAACGCGCAGCCCCATTGTCGCTTTCATAATACTTAGAATGACGTAGCAGAGAACGAAGACGAAGACGAAGGATACTCCGACGCCCATCGCTTGAACGCCAAGCTGATGTAAGCCGCCTCCGTAGAACAATCCTTCCTTACCAACCTTCACAATCTCTACAAGGCGTGGAGCTGCGAAGAACCCAGTCGATAATGTACCCCACACACCAGCAATACCGTGAACAGAGAATGCATAGACCGGATCGTCGATCCCTGCTCTTTCGAACCATTGAGCCGTGAAGAATGTCAGAGTACCTGCCACAAGACCGATGACTACAGCTGCCCAAGGCTCAACAAATGCGCAAGAGGCTGTGATTGCAACGAGTGCGGCCAATACTCCATTCAACATGCTCGGAATGTCGGCCTTGCCGAAGTACATCCAGGATACTACGAGTGCTGCCACTCCACCTGCTGCAGCAGCAAGATTCGTATTCAAGGCGATGAATCCGAAGAAACCATCATTCACAGCAGACAAGGTGCTGCCTGGGTTGAATCCGAACCAGCCGATCCACAATATAATGACACCCAGAACAGAGAGTACTTGGTTATGCCCAGGAATCAAGTTCGGCTTACCATCTTTATTGTATTTACCAAGACGTGGCTTAAGCAAGATGGTAGCGACTAATGCAGCGGTAGCGCCCTGCAAGTGAACGACAGTAGAACCTGCGAAGTCTTGCTTACCATGATCAGCCAACCAACCGCCGCCCCATACCCAGTGTGCAACGAACGGGTACACGACTACGGTGAATAAGATACCGAATACAAAGTAAACGGACAGTTTAGCTCTCTCAGCGAACCCGCCCCAAGCGATTGCCAAGGCGACACCAACGAAGGCCAGTTGGAACAGGAACTTAATGCTGAACGGTACGATCGAGTAGGCGAGTGATCCGAACGACTCGGTGGCCTGTTCTTCTGTACCATTCACGAAGAATCCACTGAAGCCGATAAACTTGTTGCCGTCCCCGAATGCTAATCCGAAGCCGACTGCCCAGAAGGCCAGAGCGGCGATTCCGAACGTTAAGATCGTTTTACCGGCGACGTGCCCGGCATTCTTCATTCTTGTAGACCCTGCTTCTAATAAGGCAAACCCCGCTTGCATGAAGATAACTAATATTGCGGCTAACATAACCCACACGGCATCAATTGCGTGAAACAACTGCTCGTTCGTGGGCGGCTCACCTGCTGCAAAAGCCAATGTCGGAAATGCCATCAATAATAAAGCTGCCATCAAAAGTACCCGTTTCATTCAATAACCCACCTTCGTGTCAATTTTTATAACATTTAATGAAACCGATAGTGTCATTATAACTAGCGCGCATGGATTTGACAATATGGATTTTTTCTGTTTTTAGCAAAAATCCGTACATTCTCTCATATTTTTTCGGTATCATTCGTAGATACAAGCTTTTTATGTCATATTAAGTTACGTAGTCCTGGGAACGGGCTTGTAACCTAATCTTCAGTAGAAGCATAACGTTTGACTGTATGGTTTTGATTCGGTATGATGAAATGGGTTCTACATATCCGGACATAATAAGGGGGGAGCGAAATGGGGTAACGACACTTTATAAAATCGGGGAACTAGCTCGACTCTCCAGTGTGAGCCCGCGCACGATTGATTATTATACGAAGCTTGGGTTATTGACGCCAGATAAACGCTCGAACAAAAACTATCGCTTGTACAGCGATGAAACCGTAGCCCGCTTGAAACGTATAGAACATATGAAGAAAGAGAAATACACCCTGGAAGAGATTAAGGTAAACTTGGATCAGTGGCAGAAAGTAAGCCGAAGCGAAGTTGTGACAGAAAAGCTGACATCACTCCAACTCCATTTGAAGCAATTAGAGCGGGAAGTAAAGGAACTCAGTCCTCTGCTGTCACAGATGAAGCCGAAGCAAGCCAAGAATGTATTCAACAACTTGGCTACGCAAAGTGCCGCTTGTATTGAAGCCTTGTTGATCCTTCTCGGAAAAGGTCCACTTATGTAGACTACTATTACTGGAGGGATTGGCATGTTTTTTCATCCGATGGATTTTTTAATCTTTATCGCGTTCGGAATTTCCATTTGGGCGCAGTTCAGAGTTAAGGGTACATTTAATCGATGGTCTCAAGTCGCCGCTTCATCCGGCATGACCGGATACGACGCCGCAAGAAGAATGCTAGACAACAACGGGCTGCACAACATTCCGATCGAACCAGTACCTGGTGCCTTATCCRATCACTACGATCCGATCAAGCGCGTTGTTCGCCTGTCAGAGCCCGTATATTATGAGAGCTCCATCTCGGCCATCTCGGTCGCCTGTCACGAAGTAGGTCATGCTATCCAACATAGCGTTCATTATCCAATGCTCGTTGCACGACACAAGTTATTCCCGGTCGTGAACTTCACGTCAGGGGTAGCACCCTTAATGATTATCGCAGGCTTGATCTTCCAACAGTTCAATTTCTTGCTTGGTATTGGGATCATATTCTTCTCGGCAGCGGTATTGTTCCAACTGATCACATTGCCTGTAGAATTTAATGCAAGCAACCGCGCACGTGAAATTATGGTATCCGAAGGGTTCATCTCGAACGAAGAAGAACGGGGCGTCGMCAAAGTGTTGAATGCAGCCGCACTCACATACGTGGCAGCCGCATTAATCTCGCTCCTGGAGCTGCTAAAGTACATCATGATCTTCAATCAACGTAATAACGACTAATCCCATTAGCAACTAATAAAAGCTTTCTTCCTAAGCCGGATAACGGCTCGGAAGGAAGCTTTTATTAGTTATGGGACTATTATTATTACCTATTGTTCAGAAACTGGTCGAACAGAAATCGTTGGAACATCTCTGCGACCAAGGGCAACTTCTCCCCTTTGCGCCGGATGAGTCCGATCGTACGCGTTACTTGGGGGTGCGTCACCCTCACTTTGGCAGGCATGAGCGGACTTATCTCGGTTAAAGCCATCTCAGGCAGTAAGCCAACTCCCATTCCAGCGGCAACGAGCCCACGAATCGTATCCGTCTCTTCACCCTCGAATCCAATCTGTGGCGTAAACCCCGCTTCTTTGCAAGCATCGTATACGATGGCACGCAAGGAATAATTCTCACTGAACATGACGAATGGTTCGTCCTTCAACTGCTCCAACCGGATGAAATCGCGATCCGAGAGGGGATGACTTGTAGGCAAAACCGCATACAGCTCCTCTGTCAGCAGCAACTCCCCCGCTACCTGGTCATGCTTCTCCGGAAATGGCGAAATGAAAGCCAAATCGACATCCCCTTTGGTCACATCGCGAATTAAGCTCGCGAACGTACCTTGCTTCAATCGAAACTTGACGTCCGGGTGACCTTCACGAAAATCCGCCACAACCGTCGGAATCAGACTAATGCCTAATGTGTGAGGAAAGCCAATGCGAATTTCACCTTTCTCCGGATCCAGAAACTCACGCATTTCCATAACTGCCTTATCTAGACCGGTAAGCAGCTCCTCCAGCCTGTTCAAGAACAATTTGCCCACCGGCGTCAGTTGGAGATTGCGCCCCTTCTGCACGAACAGCTGCATGCCAAGCTCTTCCTCAAGCTGATGGATTTGCCGACTGACCGCCGATTGGGCGACATGCAGCTCTTCCGCCGCTTGAGTCACATGCTGTTTCTTGGCTACTTTCACGAAATATTGCAATTGCCTTAGTTCCAACTCAAGCTGACCTCCTAATCCGATCTCTTTCGAATCATTTGGCGGAAAAGCAGCATACCTGCTACAAACCCGCCTAGATGCGCGTACCAGTTCACATTCGGGATTAGAAAGGAATAGATGACGCCTACGACCAGAACCGTCTTGATCGTAGTGGCCGATTGTTTATCGATGGCAGCCTTACGGAATATGGCAATGTACAGATAAGCAGCGAATATACCGTATATCGCTCCTGAGGCACCCGCCGATATGTGCACGCCCCGAAACAGCAGCTCGCTGATCAAATTGCCAGCCAAGCCACTCCCCAAGTAAAATATCGCATACCGCCAATGACCGAGCAGACGCTCTAGTGGTGGCGCAAAGACGAAGATTGAGAAGCTATTGAATAGCAGATGGTCAAATCCAATATGCAGGAACATTGCGGCGAAGTATCTCCAGTATTCCCCCGCAAACGGCGGAACGTTCACCAAGGCACCGAAACGAATCAAGGTCTCTTCGTCGGTTGAGCTTCCTACCCATGTCATCCAGCCGAACAACACAAACTGAATGAGTAATATGGCTGTAGTAACCGGATATAACCGGATGTATTGCCGCAAGCTTTCATAGCGCAAAAATAAAATAATGGTTCCCTCCCGCCATACATCTGTAGCTCACATTAGTGTCTCCTCTATCATACAACAAATGATCCAATATTTCCTGTCATCCCCGGATAACGATGCCAACATTTGATAATCCTAATGAATGGGAATACACCACTGAAGAATGGAGATGAGCAGATGTTAAGAAAAATCGTAATCACAGGCATGGTATGCACCCTTAGCCTCCTGACCCCGCTGTATACTTCGGCAGAAGGAGCTGCAACCAACAACACAGGTGCCATGACTGCCAACTCGGCAACCGGTACATTGAACCCGAACAATATGGGTCGTACGGACATGACAGGGACTCCCGTGACGCCTGGGCCAACCGGAACTACAGGGACAACCAGAACCAATACCTATACCGGGACCGAATCCATCAAGGGAACCGATCATTACGATATGTCCGGTACTGGCATGAACACCATACGGACGAACAATTATCGGGCAACTGCAACGGACGGAGCCAGGAGCAATTGGAGCTGGATCGGGCTGCTTGGGCTAATCGGCTTAGCCGGGCTATTCGGACGCGGACGTAATGAGAATCGCGACCCGGTATAAGACATAAGTCAGACAGCAGACCGTTTTAAAGACCGCTTCACGCAGAGGCGGTTTTTTTATTTGCATTCAGTTCCTATTGGACAATGGTTCAACCGTTAGATTATAATTAGTATTGGCAAAATAAGCTGATAATAATGACTAGGAGATGATCCAATTGGCACAAGAACGTACAGGAGTGGCTACATTCAAGAGCAGCCCGCTCACATTGATAGGTCCGGAACTGAAGGTAGGGGATCAAGCACCTAGCTTCACAGTGAACAAAAACTTGTTGACCGAAACAACACTGGCTGACTACGCCGGCAAAGTAAAATTGATCAGCGTTGTTCCTTCCCTGGATACAGGCGTTTGCGATCAGCAGACTCGCCGTTTCAATGAAGAAGCCGCTAATCTCGGAGACAGCGTATCCATATTGACGATCAGCGTTGACTTGCCGTTCGCCCAAGCCCGCTGGTGCGGCGCCGCAGGTATCGACAAAGTCGAGACCCTGTCGGATTACAAAGCGAAGTCATTCGGTCTTGCTTACGGCGTTGTGATTAAGGAATTCCAATTGCTGATGCGCTCTATCTTCGTGATCGATGCTAACAACATTATTCAGTRTGTGGAATATTTGCCTGAAATGACCGAGCACCCGAACTACGAAGCTGCCATCGAAGCAGTCAAGAAATTGATCTAATTCATGTAGCTCGCTACATAAGGTACTTTTCCCCACGACACAAAAAAAACAGCGTACAAGGAAACCCTTGGGACGCTGTTTTTTGATTTTATTTGTCAATTTTATGGGCAGATAACTTCGTATCGAATATCTTGAACAGCTCCAGAATCGTCCGATAATTCGACCCCAGATCGCCCAATGAACCTCTGGAAGCCGAGTAAATATCGACTGCTGACTTCACCGGGTTAATCGCGAATAAAGTAAGGGTAATGTCCTGCGTACGACCTGTCAGCGATTTCTTAGTCACTACGATCTCACCGACATTCTTCACCTCATGAAGGACGGTATACTTAGGCAACTTTTTAAGCAGGGTGACGACTTCTTCCCAGAGCTGATCTTTCGAAATTTTGTAGTAGCGGGTTTTCAGAGCCGGGTCTTTCGCTTTCTCTCCTGTCACCTCATGGCTGCGCATAAGTCCAATCAAGGTTCTCTTCAACAACGGTGCTAGCCCCCTCTATCGATCCACGCATCATATGCGATTGTCCTACATTCCATATTACCATGAAAAGGCCGAACAAAAAAGCCAATCCTATGAGATTGGCTGGATAAAATGTGCTAGATAATCGTTTCGATTACGACTTGTTCCATGAAACGAGTGACATCTTCGATCGCGACGTTGCCCGCCTCCGGCATGAGCGCATTAGCCGTTCCAGTCGCGGTAGCAAGCCGCAATGCATGCTCGAACGTTTCGCTGCGTTGCATCGACACAGCCATGCCTGCGACGAAGGAATCACCGCAGCCAACGGTATTCACGGCATCGATACGCGGGGCACGCACTCGGTAGAGCGCACCGTCATAGCCTGCCACTGAGCCTTCAGCTCCAAGTGAAACAACAACACACTTGATCCCGTCCTGCATAAGCTGATGGATGCTGCCATACAGATCGCTTTCCCGCTCCAACTTCTTGCCGATGAGCTTCTCTACTTCCTGCTCGTTTGGCTTAATCATGAACGGCTTAGCCTTGATGCCTTCAAGCAGCGCATCGCCGCTAGCATCGAGAAACGCAAGTGCGCCTTGAGACCGGACGATCGAGATCAAGTCGGCATAGAACGAGGATGGAAGCCCCATCGGCAGACTGCCGGATAATGTAACGATACTTGAGCCTTCCGCCAATTCACGTAGTTTGCGTTTCATCGCTTCGGCTTGCGGTACTTGGATTTCCGGCCCAGGCTCCAGCAGCTCGGTTGACTGTCCCCCAACGGAATCTATAATGTTCAGACACAGCCTGGACTCGCCTTCCACTCGTACGAAATCATTGTGGATGCCTTGCTGAGTCAGCTGCTGCTCGATATAGCCGCCATTGCTGCCGCCAACGAACCCGGTCGCTGTGACAGGACCTCCTAGTAGATGGGCTACCCGGGCGACGTTAACTCCTTTACCACCCGGGTAACTTATCATGCGGCCCACCCTTGACACCCGGCCTAACTCGAAGCCATCAACAAAGTATGTTTTGTCAATCGCCGCATTCAAAGTGACCGTCGTAATCATTAGCGGAAATCTCTTGCTTTTCCGAAGCTGTTACACAAACGCATCTTCTCAATCGCCGCTATCTTCAATGCTTTCTTCGCCGGAACCATGTACTTACGCGGATCGTTCTCATCCGGATTGGCAGCGAATACTTCCTTAATCGCATCGGAGAAGACGATGCGTAGTTCTGTCGCCACGTTCATCTTCGCCATGCCGAGCGATACAGCGCGACGCACTTGCTCTTCAGGAATGCCGGACCCCCCGTGTAGTACGAGTGGAACCGCCACTTTATCGGCTATACGCTTAATACGGTCGAAGTCGATCTTCGGCTCGCCCTTATAGATCCCGTGTGCTGTCCCGATTGCAGGTGCTAGCGTAGGTACGCCTGTGCGCTCGATGAATTCCACACACTCGTCTGGGTCGGCCATCAGCGCCTCGTTATCAGCCACCACGATATCGTCTTCGACGCCGCCGACCTTGCCTAGCTCGGCTTCCACGTTGACACCTGCTGCACGGGCCACTTCTACGACCTTAAGCGTCTGCCGCACATTTTCCTCGAATGGAGAATGGGAAGCATCGATCATGACCGACGTATAGCCAGCACGGATGCAGCGGACGATTAGATCGAATTCGGTACAGTGATCAAGATGCAGCGCGATGGGCACACGCGACAAGTTCGAAGCAACGGTAGCAGCAGCCGCAATATATTCAGGACCGAGATGCCTGACAGTACCTACTGTGGATTGAATGATGAGTGGCGATTCGGTTTCTTCCGCCGCTTCCACGACCGCTTGAAGCATTTCCAAGGTGTGAACGTTAAAGGCCCCGATACAGTAGCCGTTCTCACGGGCTTTCTGGAGCATTGGAGTGGATGATATTAATGGCATGAGTGTTTCCTCCCGTTTAGTTACATTTGTGATAATTTAGTTTCGTTTAGTTTCTTTTTCTATTGTAACGGATGAACCTTGCAAGTGACAAGATGAAGTTTTATACCACGATCAGTTGAATGCCCAGATCACGAATACGGTCGCACGTTTCCTTGTTGAGGCCGCGGTCCGTAATGACCGTATGTACGGCTTGCAGAGGTGCGACGTGTGAGAAGAACACTTTACCGAATTTACTATGATCCGCTACAATGATGACTTCTTTCGCGATGGCCAGCATTTGCCGATCCATGCTGGCTTCTGCCAAGTTAGGCGTCGTGAGGCCTTCCTTGAGATCGAAGCCGTCTACGCCCAGGAACAGCTTATCCACACGAATGCTCTGCAGCGTCTCTTCCGCCAGCGGTCCAACAAGTGCGAACGACTTGCGGCGCAGCTTACCCCCGATCAAGATTACTTCCAGATCGGCGTAATTGCCGATCTGAACGGCGATATTCGCGGCATTCGTAACAATCTTCAGCCCTTTCTTGCCTACGAGTCGTTTGGCGATGAACATGCTGGTCGTTCCTGGGGCAAGCATGACAGCGTCCTCGTCGCTCACCAGCTTGGCCGCAGCTTCAGCAATCCGTTCCTTCTCCTCGACAAGCGCTTCTGCTTTCTCGGAGAACGACTTCTCATGCGCTACCTCACTCACATGAGCGTGGAGCGCCATAGCTCCCCCGTGCGTGCGCAGCAGCAGCTCCTTCTCTTCGAGCTTCTCCAAGTCCCTTCGTACGGTCACTTGAGACACGCCCAATGCTTCGCTCAACTCTGCTACCGTTGCTTTGCCAACTTGATTCACAACTTCCATAATACGTACATAACGTTCTTCGGCGAACATGAATGCCTCCCGAATAATGTGGTCGCTTGATTGAAACTTCTTTTTATGATCATTTTCCTTCTTTTTTGATCATAATCAATAACGCTGCATTAAGCAACAAGAAAAGCCATCTGTTGAATATAGCTCGTAAGTCATCCGCGGTTCAATCTTTCGCTTTATACATTCTCCTACATTACCCAAAACAGAAAAACCCGACCTAAGTGGCGGGTTTCAGTAGATAAGCTATTTGCATTTCGATCAATCTCCTCAGGAGCGCTCGATCTGGATAAGCTGCTTATTCGGTAAGTAATGCTGTGTCTGAATGTGGCGGATCGTACGCGTCTTCGCACGCATGACAAGCGAATGCGTCTCCGCCCGTTCCCCGGACAAATAACGTACCCCTTGCAGGAAGCTGCCTGAGGTGACACCAGTCGCCGCGAAGATCACGTCGTCTTGTCCTACCATATCATCCATCGTCAACACTTTGTACGGATCGCTCAGACCCATGGACACGCATCGCTGGTATTCGATCGCGTTGCCTGGCATGAGGCGGCCTTGCAGCTCGCCGCCCAAGCACTTCAAGGCCGCGGCCGCGAGTACCCCTTCCGGAGCGCCGCCGGAGCCAACGAACAAGTCGATGCCGCTCTCCACCATCGCCGGCGCAATCGCACCCGCAACATCGCCGTCAGTAATGAACTTGATACGGACGCCGACCTTGCGCAACGTCTTCACGATCGAGTCGTGGCGCTCACGATCGAGCATCATGACGGTTAGGTCGCTGATCTTCTTCTTCTGTGCCTTCGCAGCAATCTGCAGCGTCTCCTCTAGCGGAGCATTGATATCTACCTTACCGACAAGCGACGGACCGACAGCGAGCTTCTCCATGTACATGTCCGGCGCGTGCAGCAGATTTCCTTTCCCAGCTATCGCGAGTACGGATATCGCATTGTCGAGCCCCCTTGCTACGATGTTCGTTCCCTCCAGCGGATCGACGGCTACGTCTACTTCCGGCCCTTGCATACTGCCGACTTGCTCCCCGATATACAGCATCGGCGCTTCATCCATCTCGCCTTCACCTATAACGACGGTCCCGCGGATGGATACCGTGTCGAACATGCGGCGCATCGCGCTCGTAGCCGCCTCGTCCGCCTCATTCTTCCTGCCTCTACCCATCCAATGAGCAGCCGATAAGGCCGCCATCTCTGTTACACGTACGACTTCTAGCGCGAGCTCTCTCTCCACAGCGAATCCCCCTTATATAATACGTCTCTAATAAAATATATTGTAGCATATATAACAGGGATTCGTTAAGATCATTTACAAAAAATGTGTCGGCCAATTTGCTTGATTTGCGGTCGAGTCCATATCCAGGCTGATGTGGCCGTCTCTGGGTTGAAATAATACAACGCCTCGCCACTTGGATCCCAGCCATTTATGGCATCACGAACGGCCTTCAATGACGTATCATTCGGTGTGAGCCAAATTTGTCCGTCAGCTACCGCAGTGAATGCTCCTGGCTGGAAAATAACCCCCGAAATCGTGTTCGGGAACGATGAACTGAGCGTACGATTCAAGATAACCGCAGCGACGGCCACCTGGCCGATATACGGCTCTCCTCTCGCTTCGCCATACACGGCTTGTGCCATCAGACGGATATCCTGGTCACTCACCGATGACCCACTCGGCAGCGAGCCACCGCCAGTACCGCTTGTTCCACCTGTCCCGCCCGCTCCACTTGGACCGCCAGGCGCCCAGTTTGTCGTCGCGTTATATAGTCTTAACTTCGTCTTCGCTCCAACAATCCCATCGACTTTCATGCCGAACTTGAACTGAAAGTCTTTCACTGCCCGCAGCGTCTGAGATCCGAAATCCCCATCTATGGGGCCGCGGTAATAGTCCAGGTAGGCAAGCCTACCTTGTAGTTCCAACACATCCGAACCTTTAGCCCCGTAGCCAAAATTGACCTTGCCGAAGGAGTATGTAGCTTTCGGCAGCCAAACCGCCGCCAATAGAATAATGGCGAAGAAACCGATGACGAACCAGCTTGTCCGGACACGATCTGTGTTCCTCATAACACAAAAAACCCCCATATCCAACAAAGTCTGCTTAACCTCAAGCATCTCCGTTAGTATGAAGGGAACATTTGTATTCTATTCAGCTTATATAGCTTAACATTCCGATCCGACAGCTCGTTCTAGAACTTGCTTAACTTCGCGCTTTCCCAATCGGCCGTGAATTTCTCGATGCCTTGATCGGTCAACGGGTGCTTGATCATTTGCTGGATCACTTTATACGGAAGCGTAGCGATATGAGCACCCAATAATGCGGCTTCAATCACATGCGCGGTATGGCGAACACTGGCAGCGATGATCTCGCTCTCGATCCCGTGTACCTGGAATATTTGGCTAATTTCGCGAATGAGATTCATACCCACTTGATTGATGTCGTCGAGTCTTCCAATGAACGGGGATACGAACGTTGCACCTGCACGAGCAGCCAGAATCGCTTGAGTCGAGCTGAAGATGAGCGTTACATTCGTCTTGATACCAAGGTCTGTAAGCTGTCTTGTTGCCTGAAGTCCATCTGCGGTCATCGGCACCTTCACGACGATGTTAGGGCTGATCGCAGCTAGCTTCCGACCTTGCTCCACCATCTCATCGGCCTGCAAGGAAATCACTTCCGCACTAATCGGAATTTCGTTCCCCACAATCGCAATTATTTCCTTCAATGTCTCGAAAAAATCTCTGCCTTCCTTAGCAATCAAGGATGGGTTGGTCGTCAGTCCAGCCAACACGCCAAGCTTGTGAGCGGACCGAATTTCTTCTACATTCGCTGTGTCGATAAAAATTTTCATAAGTACGGGTTCACCACCTGAGTATAGTTAGCTTGCTGGACCCGGATTTCCATCGTGTTGTGGTCGATCCCATTGGTGTTATCCGGCAGTGAGCAGCAAAAGGCATAAAAAAACCCGCATATGTCGTTCGATTTTCTTGTTTCAAACCCGCTCTCGCAGGTGGGTGTCCGCAGCCGTCAATCTGAAGTCCCTTTTTGAGGGCATGTCATCGGGACGGCGATGTTGAACTCCCGAACAATGTTTCATTGGTTTAAAACATTCGGAAAATCGTGACGAACATCGCAGGATGTTCACTTGTTCATTCGGTTGTAGTCTTATTATAGGCGTTGCATTTACAAAAGTAAACCAATGACCAACGAATGTTATTTCCCTTGCAGTGAAACATTTCCTTGTTCGTAAACATAGGGAATTCTAGCGCCGCTCTGACTCGCCATCCGAATCCCTACGCTCCACACTAGTATCCGCTTCCGCTTCCGCTTCCGGTAAACGTACTGTGTCTCCTTGCGCAGCTTCAGCCTCCAACCGTTCGGCTTCTTCCTGAGCTTCTCGTTCTTCCTGTGCCTTCTGTTCGCGCTCCGCCCTTGTCTTGATTTTATCGAAGATCCGGTTGAAGTAGAAGAAGGACACCGTCGCGATCAAGCTCCCCATGAAGAACGGGATCAGGAATGTGAACTTGGTCGCACTGATGTAGATAATGGCGGCATTCGTGACCATAAGCATGATCGTAGTGAGTGGATTGCCTATCGTAATCAGAACCGAGTTTTTCAACAACTGAAAAAATTTCATGTGGAAATGAACCATCAGCGAGAAGAAATGGAACATCGCGCACGACAAGATGACGAGCAAAATAATAAATAATATCGATAATAAACTTAACGTATTCCCCTGCTTCATGTAGAACGTATAATTGACGTATACGATTACATAGAACAGGATGAAGAAGATACCACCAAGCATACTTTGCAAATAATTTTCCTTATATCCCCGAAAGTATGTTTTGAATAAAGGCACATCGGCATCGCCTGTTACCCATTTGCGAGCTATAGTGAACGTCGCCGCAGTCGCGGGAAATAATGTAAACGGCGTCACAACTGCGATTAGAGTAAGCGATTGCACGCCTACATCCGGATTTTCGGATGCGGCAATGAGCCCGGCCAACACCAGATAAAAGAATGGGAATGAGCATACGATCCACAATACGTTAATAACTGACAGTCTCATGATCCATTCCGAAATTCGGTAAAACCCACCCATAATCCCACGAAATTCCAATCCCATGTCCTCCTTCGAGCTCTTGTCCACTACAATAATAACTTATCCGGTTCGGGAAAAGCAAAAAAATGTTGAAGCTACTCGAAAATCGTCTACCCACGAAGCAATGCAGGGCATAACATGGCCGAAACGAAGCGACATTGCACAAAAAACAGCCCTCGCAGGGATTGCTCCCTGCAAGGGCTGTAACTTTTATTAGCTATTCACGAATTCCTTCGAGCCGTTCGGCTTGCTGCGGCGATCATAATCGCTGCCTTCGCTGCGACGACGCTCTCCACCGTCACGGCTGCCGCCGTAACTGCTGCTACGGCTGCTGCCGCCACGGGACGAGCCACCAGCACTGCTGCCGCCATAACCACCGCGGCCGCTGCCATAACCACCACGGCTTCCGCCGGCACTGCTGCTGCTACCTTGACCGTCGCGAACGTACGAGCCCGGCATTCTGCGGCCGGAGCTGCGAACGTCTGGACGACGCTTCTTAGCGCGAAGCGGATCTTCTGGTGTCAGCTCGATCTCGACATCGCGCTTCTCACCGGTCATCAGCTTCAATGCTGCAGCAACTAGCTGTACGGAATCATATTGCTCCAACAGTTGAATGGCAATGCCCTTGAACTCACCGAAGTTGTCAGAATTTACGACTTCAAGAATGCGCTCAGCCGTTACACGCTGCTTGCCTTCGATTGCCTCGGCCATGCTAGGCACAGGCTTGCGGGAAATCTTATGGCGCGTGAGTTTCTCAATGAAGTGCAAGTGGTCAATCTCACGGTGAGTAACGAATGTCCATGCGCTTCCTTCGCGTCCAGCACGGCCAGTACGACCGATCCGGTGAACATAGCTCTCAGGGTCTTGCGGCAAGTCGAAGTTGATAACGTGTGTCACGCCGGAAACGTCCAAACCGCGTGCTGCTACGTCAGTTGCTACAAGGACATCAATGCTGCCGTCACGGAATTTGCGCATAACATGATCGCGTTGGTTCTGTGACAAGTCGCCATGCAGTCCTTCAGCCGAATAGCCGCGCTTCTGCAAAGCTTCGGACAGCTCATCAACCCGACGCTTCGTACGACCGAAGATGATCGCCAGATCCGGTGATTCCATATCGATCAGACGGCATAGGGCGTCGAACTTTTGCTTCTCATGAAGCTCGATGTAGAACTGGGAAATCAGAGGTGCGCTAACTTGCTTCGGAATAACCGATACGTGCTCAGGCTCACGCAAGAACTGTCTAGCCAACTTCTTGATGTTCTCCGGCATAGTGGCCGAGAACAGCATAGTGTGGCGATCTTCCGGCACGAGGCTGAGGATCGATTGAATGTCTTCCATGAAACCCATATCCAGCATTTCATCCGCTTCGTCCAGGATGACGGTGGATACATTGTCCAGCTTGATCGTCTTGCGGTTGATGTGGTCGAGCAAACGTCCAGGTGTACCGATAATAATCTGCGGCTTCTTCTTCAGCGCGCGAATTTGCTTCACGATATCCTGACCGCCATAGATCGGCAACGAACGGATTCCTTTGAAGCGACCCAACTTGCTAATTTCTTCAGCCACTTGGATGGCGAGCTCACGTGTTGGGCACATGATCAAGGCTACGATCCGATCTTCCGTCACTTCGATCCGGTTGATAACTGGAATTCCGAACGCTGCGGTCTTCCCAGTACCCGTCTGTGCTTGACCGATCAAGTCTTTCCCTTCCATTGCCAGGGGAATCGTCTTCTCCTGAATTGGGGTGGACTCCTCGAAACCCATTTCCGTAATCGCGCGTAATACCTTCGGGTCTAGATCAAAATCTGCAAAAGCTTTCAAATTGTTTATACTCCTTTACTCTAAGGGCTTTAATATCCCTTACCAAGTATTAAATTTACCCTTAAGCACGACTTTTATTGATGACATCGGATCCTCCGAATAGTGTACCTTTTTCCAACTGGCACGTAGCATCGTCCGCCCAAGATCAGCTTGCTGATCGCAAATCGCAAAAAAAAGCATTTTCCACTATGGAAAACACTAGCCGAACTTAAGAATATCTATGTCAGTATAACACAGCCTTCATGTACATTTCCAGTGCCCCATCACCTACCTGCGAAAATTACAGAGGAAAGCTTCTCACTCCCATTAAATTTTTGCAACGGTTGGCCTTGTTTTCCCGTATAATGAGGAAAGAACATTTCACCAGAAATGGCCCATGAGGAGAGAATACCTATGTCCGTTTGGAAAAGAATTGGCTCTATCCTGAGAACACAATCCAAGAAACCCGACCCTTCCCCTGCTCTTGCCGTGCATCCCCTGGAAGCTGCGGCCGTAGGTGATATTATTAGCGTGGATCTGGAGGAATATGTCGTGACCGGCAAGGTCGTTTACTTCGATCGCGGTTATGCACCACATCGATTCGCCTACTATATTCAGAATGGCCGTAAGATCGACTGCCTGATCGTAGAGAAAGGGCGAACGATGGATGCCTTCCTGTGCGAATTTCTGGAGGGCGCCTTGGACGATCCAAGTGATGTGCCAACGAAGCTGGTGCTGGACGGTGAGACGACCTTCGAGCTGGAATATGACCGCAAGGACATAAGTCGCACGGAAGGCAATACCGACTTCCGCAATGGTGATGAAGTATTATTCTGGCGCTACTTCGCCGATCAGGAAAGGCATTTCTTCCTGCAGTGGCAAGATGGCAAATTCATTGCCATGCAAGGCAATCGGGTTCCCACCGCTGAGATTAAGCGACTGCAGTCAACGAGGCCAACGACAACCCGTTAATCACACTAATTACCGACTATGCAAGGAGGTGGACGCCCCATGAAACGATGGCGCCTATGGATCGCCTTCCTGCTGATGGCTGCCTTGATGACAGGCTGTACGAATGCCAGCAGCTATGTGAAGGAATCGTATCCACTTGTCGATGTCGACGGGAAAGGCAAGTCGGCAGCTAAAATATATTTGGTTGAGGGCAAATCTGTTCCTGAGACAGCGAAAGAGATTGCTGATAAAGAGAAACCGAAAGAACTTAGCAAAGACAGTACGGATCAAATGTTTCTGGTGTATGACAACCGCATTATTAACGTTCAGAAGGACCCATCGAACGAGAAGAATACACTAGTTGAGATCGATTCCATTGAATATGCCAAGCAGCATTACGATTCTTCCTTCCTGCAAGGCTATATGACCGCTATGCTGATCGACACGATATTCGGCAACGCCTGGTCGAAGCAATCCTCTTCAAGAGGTAGTCCAAGCTATCAAGGCTATGGCTCCTCTGGCAAGGGCACGACGACGACAAGTCAAAACAAATCGGATACGAGCAAGCCAAGTACGACGGATCGAACCGGGAGCTTCAGCTCCAAGGGCAGTACAGGGAGCTCGTCGAACAGCACCGGAAGTTCTAGCAGTTCAAGTGACAAGACGGACAAATCCAGCTCGTCGAGCAGTTCTGGATCGGCAGCAACAACGCCTTCCAATTCGGGTAGCACCGRCTCGTTCACGACCAAGCAGTCCACATCATCTTCTTCATCGAAGAGCAGCTCATCTTCTTCATCGAAGAGCAGCTCATCTTCTTCGGTTCGTAAGAACGATGGATCGACACCTTCTGTGAAATCGTCAAGCAAGCCGTCAACATCGAGCCGCTCGGGTGGTTTCTCATCAAAGAAACGCTAACAGATCCACCACGATACAAGCATACAAAACCGCTGACCATCCGGTCAGCGGTTTTGTATTAAGTTCCGGGGGCCCCACAAAGTAATAGGTGTGAGGTTTTTATACATAGAATCCATCCATGATCTGGCATACTAAGCCAAGGAGGGATGGCGCATGCACAATCGACTTTCGGTCCGTACTGTTCTGAATACACTTACGATTGCATTCGGGGCGCTATTGATTGCGACGGGCTTCAACAAATTCCTGATCCCGCATCAGTTGCTGAGCGGCGGCGTGTCGGGTATAGCAATGATTGTGGGCTACTTCACCAATTGGAACATTGGCATGCTCTATTTCGTATTCAACCTGCCTATTCTGATCTGGGGTTGGGTCGTTGTCGGAAAGCGGTTCGTACTATATAGCATCATCTCAGTCATTATGACCTCTTGGTTCTTGCAGCTCATTCCGAGCGACAACTTCAACCAGGACCCATTGCTAGGCGCTGTATTCGGTGGTGTATTGATCGGGGTTGGCGCCGGTATCACCTTACGTGCTGGAGGTTCCTCCGGCGGGTTCGATATTGTCGGCTACATCTTGACGATGAACCGTAATTTTCAGTTGGGCACCTCGATCTTCCTGTTGAATTCTGCGGTCGTCTTTGTCCTCGGATCTTTGCTCAACTGGGATTTGGCGTTGCGTTCCATGCTCTCCATCTACATCGCCGGGAAAGTCGTGGACACCATACATATTCGCCAGCTCAAGATAACCGCCTTCATCATTACGCAATTCAAGGAACAGATTATTGAACGACTTCATCGAATGCCGCGCGGGGTAACCCTTGTGAAGACGGAAGGCGCATTCACGCGCAAGCAACAGGATATGCTGATGACGGTGACGACTCGCTATGAATTGGCGGAGCTTCGCAAAATTATTCGCGACATCGATCCGAAGGCATGGGTGAACATCGTAGAGACGGTAGAAGTGATCGGCGAGTTCCGGAGGATGAAATAGGTCAGAACTGGTAAAACAACCCCACAAAGTGACGTGAGGCCTCCGAAGCTTATTCCGATTACTTTGCGGGGGCCCCAGAACTGGTAAAAAAGGGCATGTCTCCATGTAAAATCATACATCATTCCGGCTTGAATTATGTTATACTGGGGTTGTAATTTCATATAGTTCTGGTTTGCCGATTGGCTCCAAATTTTGTATTTTCTGATCGCGAATTTAACTTCGAAGGATTGGAAGGTGACGAAGATGGAAACCGTTAAACTGTCCAGGATTGTGATGAAATTGACACCAGAACTGTATCCGTTTCTTCGCCATAGCGAGCTGAATTCGGAGATTGTGCTCCGGAATGGTCTGGAAGCATTGGAAACGGAAGACGTAATGGAAATTATTCAGTACAGTATTTCCGAACACCAAAAGGACGCCTTTCTTCACTAAGGCGTCTTTTTTTACGATTCAGAATGATTAACTACGCTGATTGTTCATCGTCTCGGCAAACGCACGGCGTCAAAGGACGCCGTTAGACGTTTATCCTTGCGCGTTCACCCCGAGTTGGATTACGCTATACCTTTTCTTTTCCATAACAACTGAGTTCCATACAGAAGCAAGGCCCCGACCAAGCAAATGACCGCTCCCAAGTTATAGAGAGTCGTTCGGCCCCACATCTCCATCACCCAGCCTCCGCCTAGTCCACCCATAATACCGGCTAACCCCAGGAAGATCGAAGACAAGATCGCCTGCCCCGTGGAACCGAACTCCTCCGGCACAAGTCTAACCAAATATTGAATCGCTGCGATCCAGAATACCGCGAAAGTGATCGAGTGTCCCGCCTGCAGCACAATCAGTACGCTCGGATCGCTAACGACTCCATATACGACCCAGCGCAGGGAATAGATCAGGGCAGCGATCGCCATGATCGTTAGCTCATTGAACCGATACATGTAACGGCCGAGCAGCGCGAATGTCGGAATTTCGCTCACACCTGCGAAGAACCAGGCCAATCCGAGCCCACGCTCGGTTGCTCCAAGATCGCTTAGGACTAGTGTGAACATCACATCATTCATCCGATGCGGGATGGAAACGAGCAATACGAGGGCCAGAAACCACAGCAACCGTCGATTCCGGTACAAGATTGTCAGGTCCTTCAATTGCGCGGCTTTGCTATTCGCTGCAGGTTGATCCTTAAATCGGATAATTAACAAGAACGGGACGATCCACAACCCCCAGAATAAATAGCGGATCCCTTCGACCCCGCCCATCCATTCGAGTGCATACCCGCTGCTGAAAGCGACCACACAAAAACCGATCGAGCCCCATAACCGGACCGATCCGTAGCTTTTGCCCGACCCTTGCACCGATTTGACAATCAGATTGTCAAGCAGCGGCACAGCCGGATACATGAAGAAATACAGCAGCAGCACGGTTAAGATTGCAACGGGGAATGAATCCATCGTGAATAACCCGATACTGGAAACGATGGTGAGTCCCCACAATAAGATGATGACGCCCTTTAACGTGCGGTATCGGTCGCTGATCATACCCCACACCGGTTGAGCGAACATCGCCATGAACGGCCCGATATTCATCAGCCAGCCGATTTGTACAGCCGAGTATCCTTTCAGACCGAAATACCCCGGCAAATAAGGAAGAAGAACAGCCTGGATCGCGTAATATGAGAATACAATTCCTTTGAGAGTAGCAAGATCAGGCTTACCTTTCATGATTTCTCCGCTTCGATAACTAGGATAGTAGTGCAGTTTCCTTCTAATCCTAACCGAATGTATCGCCATAATTCAACACAATTCTACAAAAGTGGATGGAGCTGTTTCCAGACGCCCATTACTTGCTTCTCAGCTTACCCGCCATCTGTACGAAGTAGTGCAGCGTCTTGAGTGCTCTCTCCTTGATCTTCGCATTCACTGGCGCTCCCCCTTCGTCGAACACCCGGTTCTCGGCGCCGATGGATATCCACTCCGGGCAGTTGATTCCATGCACATTGCGGACGGTGACTTGCAACTGCTGCAACGGGCTAACACCGACCGCTCCTCCCGAGGAGCTGACGGACAACACAGCCTTACTGTCGAAATGCTCCGAGCCGAGATGATCCAGCGCATTCTTCAACACACCCGACATCCCTCCATGGTAATCCGGCGTACCAAGCACGATCGCATCGGCTTGCAGCATTGTCATCTTCAAGTTAATTAGGTTCACGTCGTTCGGTGCCTTGTTATCAGAAGTGTAGAAGGGCAGCGGGGTACGATACAGATCGATGAGGGTGACCGTACAGCCCATCTCCTCCAGCTGACTTTTCAAATACAAACATAACTTCGTACTTGTGGCTTCTCTCCTGTTGCTCCCAGCTAAGATTGCTATATGCATCTGTAATTCCACCTTACTTTATATACTTACTATACATATTAGTAGGGTTGCTCCTTCGATGCAACCTCAGCAACTCGAAACAACAATAAACCACCCGAGGCTTCGCTTAGAAGCCAGGGGCGGTTATATGGCGAATCAACCTGCTTTTTTGAGAGTTTCTTGCAGAACTGGAGCGATGATGTCTTTGGCAATCTCATACGTTTGCTCTGAATTTAGTGGATGCAGGTAGACCGTAGAGTCGTTCTTGTAATACTCCACGTAATACGTTCGGGTCGAGGCGTCCTTGAAGCTTATTCGAACAGTAAAGGAGGTTCTCTCATTGTTCGATGGGCGGTTCGTACGATTCTCGGATAAAGTCATCTCCGTAACACTTCTGACTGCTGCACGGATCGTTTCCGTGTCTCGATATGCTTCGTACATGCCTTGGGAATGATCATCCACCGCGACCGAGCTTACGTTCGATTCTTTGATGTCCTGCCGTCCGGGCTGTATCCCGTAGCTGAATCCTGTCAACAGGACGACGATGAGAAGCAATGACAGCAATTGCTTATAATCAAGCATCTTATTCATCCTAATCCCCTTCCGTTAAACTTTCCAACGTACTCTCGTCAATCGTCGGATCAATATCGTACTAAGCACAAGTGATAAGAGAAGACCGATGTAATACGATGCCAACTCATTACGGAATATGCTGCTCAGAAATGCAGCCCCCAGCAGGGACGTGCAGATGACAAAGCCGATCTTCAGAACGGTCTCCCCTATCGGAAAAAGCATCAGTTTACCATTGTTCTCGCATTTGTTCCACCTATAAGCTGCATAGCCGCCAATGGTAGCGATGAGTAAATATAAAGCTGGCACTGTAATGGACAATGTACGGGTATGCTCCAAGTCCATGTGCACATATTGAAGCAGGGAAACGTTGTTCATCCACTGTTCGAATGGACGGTATCCATACGAGTAGTAACTCGAATACCCGATTTTGTGTACTTGGAGAAATTGTTGAATCAACTGCGTCAAGCCAATCGGAAAAAAAGCAAGAATGATGGAAAAAATCATTTGCGAAGCCATGCTGCCGCTAAGTGTTCCAATGAATAAGACCGTGCTGTACACAGACAACAAGATGAAGCAGCTGTACAAGAGCTGGAACATATGATAGCGGAAGTGGAAATATTCACTGATCGGTGAATTAAGCACAATTGTCATATCGATGACCGTATTCACTAGAACAGATGAAAAGATAAGAGCGAAACCGAGCATCCACTTGGTCCAGAACAGCTGCGACCTGGAATAAGGCAAGGCGAAGGTCATTTCCTGTACGCCGTTCCGACGCTCAGAACCAATAATCATTCCAGCAAGAATAGTAAGCAGGATGGTTAGCAGTACTCTTGATGTGCTCTCCAAGTTACCGCCGTTATAGGCGCTTGACGTGTCCGTTACGTGTCGAAGAGCTTGTTGAATGAATCTGTCATCGTCCAGGAACCACTTGTCCAGCCGCTGCAGCCCAAGACCTAAGAAATTGACAAGCGGAAATAACCAGATGAGCCACTTTACTTGCTTGTATTCTTTCCACCATAGTGCCTTAATCCACATTCGCCTGACCTCCCAGCTTCCATATAAACAAGTCTTCCAGTTTCACGGGGAGCGACTCGTTGAGCAGTGGATCGGCGGCCGTGAGATCATGAAGCGCACTCGTTCCATCTTCCGTCTGAATCAATACGGTATAGACACGCCCGATGTGATCCAGCACATACACATCTTCGCGAGCCAACCATGCTTCTGGCGCATTACCCTTGAACACGATTTGCCGCTTAATGACACTGCCGTTTGTAGTATCCATTGACATGGATTGCTCAATGGAGCCATTCTTCATTAGCAACACCGTATCGGTAATCCGCTCCAGCTCGTCCAGCAAATGTGAGGAAATGACCAGTGTAACACCTTCCTCCGCCGCCTCAAGCAGAAGCGTCAACACTTGCTTCTTGGCGATCGGGTCAATTCCGTTCGTAGGCTCATCCAACAGGACTACCTTGGCGCGTGTGGCAAGTCCGAGGGTGATGTTGAACAACATGCGCATTCCTTTGGAAAATTGCCTGACTCGACGTGTCAGCGACAAGCCGAATCGCTGCATCGTATCGTTGAAGAAGCTCGTATCGAACTCCGGGTATATCATCCTGTACAGCTTCGCACTTTCTTGCGGCGTATAGCTGTAGAACGCTTCCGGTGTATCCGGCACGAACACGATGTTCCGCTTCACTTCCGGATGTGCGTGAATTGCGGTACCTGCATATTCTACCGTACCTTGGTCCGGGTCCAGAATACCCGCCATCGTCTTAAGCAGCGTCGTCTTCCCTGCTCCATTGCGTCCGATGAGCCCCGCTACACTCCCCGGTGTCAACGCGAAGTGTACGTGCTCCAACACAACTCGGTTCTCGATGGACTTCCTTACTCCCCTAACCGTTAACATCTTCATCTCCTCCAAAACGTTTCCATTCTTCATCAGCCCAGGTCACGAACTGTTCCCGACTAATTCCTAGATGCCTGGCCTCTACAACGACACTGCGCAGCTCTGCTTGCAGATGCTCGATTCTCTCGCGTTCCATACCAGGAGCCGCAGCCCGCTTCGCCACGAATGTCCCTTTGCCGCGCTGGGTAACGATGACCCCTTGCCGCTCAAGTTCCTGGAACGACTTCGCCACTGTGTTCGGATTCACTAGCAGTTGGGCAGACAGCTCCCGCACAGACGGGATCTTATCTCCTTCCTGGAGAACCCCCTTGGCGATCAGTTCTTTCATTTGTTGCACGATCTGTTCGTAGATCGGCAGAAGACTTCTCTCGCTAATTTGGATCATGGCGCATCGGTTCAACTCCTTTTCGCGAGTAGTGTACTACTGTTTATAGTACACATAGTACAACGTATACACGAAGGTGTCAATGCTCGAATTCGCATGGGGAGCACCCCTCATTGGCTTCCTATCAACGTACAAGGTATAATCGATTCAAAACCAAGGAGGAATTCCACATGCTCGAAGTCGGCCAGCCTGCTCCATTATTCACGGYAGACAGCACGATAGGTACAATCCAGCTCAGCGATTATATCGGTAAGCAGCCCATCGTCCTCATCTTCTACCCGATGGACGATACGCCTGGCTGCACGGCACAATTATGCGCCGTGCGCGATTCCAAGGCGTTGTACGCTAGGCACGATGCCATCGTCTTCGGCGTTAATCAAGGCGGCCTTGACTCCCACAAGGCGTTCGCTGCCAAGCATGGTTACGATTTCCCGATCATATCCGACTCGGACAATGCTATACGTCGCTCATACGACGTCGGTAAGATGCTCGGCTTGTTCCTGCAGCAACGAATCGTGTACGTGATCGGCCGGGACGGTAACATTGCGTTCGCCCGCAAGGGCACTCCGCCAACCGAAGACATCGTAGCGGTCATGAAATCTTAACAGAACGAGGATAACAAGAAAAACCCGACATACGGCCAGGTCCTTGGTGGTTGTGTTCAGTTTGGCGTGTGGGGAGGGAGTGAACAGGAGGTTCCACCCGCTGTTGAAATCGATTCCTTTGATTGAAATGTTGTCGTGGTTAGGAATCGGTTTCAAAGGCGGACGCTTCGCTTCTCCAC
>NZ_JBFUIX010000092.1:0-23468 GCF_056401635.1 Paenibacillus sp. P4_E11
TCTCGATGTATTTCCGGAAGAACCGATCCGAAATGAAAGCATCTGTTATTTACCAAATGTGGTTTGTACGCCACACTATGCTTTTCATACGGATCGTACAATCTCAATAATGAACGATCATCTCATTCACAATGCTATCCAGTACTATGCCAGGATTTGTGCTGACGAGACCTTAAGCCAGTGAGGGTTCGGGAATGCAAGAATGTTGGAAAAACAATTTATTATGCATATTTATGAGGTGAACAATGACAAATCCTAGCAGCCTACTACCCGGATTAAATGTTAGACGTGTTGTGGCGTTTGTAGTGGATCATTTTATCATTACGATTCTAACAACGATTCCCTTGTTGTTGTTTATGTTAAATTCAATTCTACAAGAGGTGAACGATGTAAATTCTATGTTCTCTATGTTTTATATTGCAATGGCTATTGCGTTTTGCCTATATCTTCTAAAGGACTGTTATAGAGGTAAGAGTCTAGGCAAGAGTTTAGTAGGGCTTTCGGTAAAAACCTATGATGGTCATCACACGCCAAGTATTAGTTCATTAATAGTAAGAAATCTTTTGACATTCATATGGCCTCTCGAGTTGTTAATGCTTGTTGTAAGTAAAGATAAACGAAAACTTGGAGATCGAATTGCAAATACTGCTATTTTCTATAGTGAAAAGAAGATAAGCTGGCTAGTCAAGTTGTCTATTCCAATAATTTCATTTACATTATTTATCTGTTTTCTCGTGTTCATGACAAGTTATATTCTGAAAAATGATGGGTCATATAAAACGTCGGTCGAGTTTATAAAGACAAACCCAGATGTTCGTTCTCATATAGGCGATATAGTAGGATTTGGCTTTATTCCTATGGGGAGTGTCAGTATTACAAACGGCAGAGGAGAGGCGTATTTTGATATTAAGGTTAAAGGGACTCTGAAAGCAACTCATATTAATATTAAACTACATAAAGAACCCAATCAGGTATGGATGATTAAGGATTATACAATAAAGTAACTTGGAGGGGATTATGAACGCAACGCAGGATATACTTCGGGTATGGCGGCAGTTTGACCTCCATCCTATGGAGACTATTACAAAAGCATGGTTTCATTCTATTTCCAATGAACAGAATAAACAAAGAAGTGTAGCCATGATGAAAGAGCATAGAAATCAGTTTGGAACATCTGGAAATTGCTTTGATCTGGCCCTATGGTTAATCGAAGAATTTAAGGCTGAAGGAATTTTTGCCTATGCGATTGGTCATGATTTAAAAACGCCGGGAGCGCATGTTGCAGTGTTAGCTATTAATGAGGAAGGGAATAGATACTTTTGTGATTTAGGGGATCTTTGGATAAATCCAATATTGATTGAAAGAGATTGCAATGATTATTGTGAGGATGAGTTAGAAGGCTTCGTTACCGGTGGAAAAATCAAGGTTAAGGTTGAACCGAATGAAGAGGTCCATATGACATATATAAGACCTAATGGGAAAGTCAACACACAGAGCTTTCATTTACAACCGATCCAATATGATGAGCTAATGGATGCGGCAAACTATTCACAATCTTTGCTTAGACATCCGCTTGTTGAGATGCGTATGATTACCCCTGATGAGGTGATTCATTGGGAATTTGATAGATGGACTAGTTTTATCAGCTCCAATAGTGGACTTAAAACAGAGTCAAAATTAAAAAATAACGTAGAATGGGCGGATAGAATTAACTTACGGACCGGAATGAACAAAGATATCATTATTAGAGCCTTGGATGTATATTCGAGGATACTCCATAATTAACTTCGTCTATCGCGAAGACTTCCCGCAACCCATTTAGTATAAAAACAATCTCTGGAGGCCATTTCAATGAAGGTTATGATAATTGGTTCAGGGGGCCAAGGGAAGTCTACATTTGCCAGGCAACTCGGGCCTATTATTAAGTGTCCGGTCTATCATCTTGATGCTTACTACTGGAGGCCTGGATGGATCGCCACTCCTGAACTGGAATGGGACGAATTCCAAAGACAGTTAATCACACAGCAAGAATGGATTATTGACGGTAATTACGGAAGGACGCTTGAGATTCGAATGCAAGCAGCCGATGTCATTATTTTCTTTGATTTGTCTCCTTGGATTGCGACGTATAGGGTCATAAAACGAAGAATCATCTACCATGGTAAGACGAGACCGGATTTGAATGAAGGTTGTCCTGAAGGGATAGATTGGTCATTTATTAAGTGGGTATGGAATTTCAGGAAAACAAGAAGGCAAGGAATTATGGACAAGTTACTGAAATATAAAGACGGCAAAAAAATTATTATAATCAATAGACCTAAGCAAGTAGAGGAATTGATCATACAAGTCAAAAAAATGGGTAGTAGGTATTTCCAAAAAGGTGAATGTTGAACCTGTAATAGAAAAAAGACAGCTAATCGCTGCCGGTATATTCAATCCTCCTCGCGAAACAGCTCCTCAAGCATCCCCTCGCGGTTGTTCAGGAACTGACGGGTCAACTGATAATGATCGGTCTCCTCCAATGTCACGGTTTCAATCCCGCCCGAAGTCAGCTGATAGATAATGGCATCGGGATAAGCCATCAAAATGGGGGAGTGGGTAGAGATGATTAGCTGCGAGTTGCTCTGGACGAGGTCATGGATTCGGGCCAGCATAGACAATTGCCGGAAGGGAGAAAGGGCTGCCTCTGGTTCATCCATCACGTACAGCCCGTTTCCACGAAATCGGTTCATGAAGGTAGCGAAGAATGATTCGCCATGGGACTGCTCGTGCAGGGAGCGCCCGCCGAAGCTCTGAATGATTTTGGGGCCAGAGGAAGGCTCGCGATCCAACTCCTCGATATTGCTAGCCAGATTGTAATAACTCTCGGCTCGGAAGAAGAAGCTGTCCTTCGGCTTACGCACTCCACGAACCAACCGTAGATACGAATGCAGGTCCGAGTGTGAGGCGAACGTGGAAAAAGCGAAGTTCTGACTGCCGCCTTCCGGATTGAAGCCCCAAGCGATCGCCAGCCCTTCTAGTAAAGTAGATTTACCCATGCCGTTCTCTCCGACGATATAGGTGACTTTCGGATGGAACTCGAGCGTATGCAGGTCGCGAATCGAGTTCAGCTGGAACGGAAATTGCTCGAAGGAGGGGACACGGTCCCTCAGAAGTTCTATGGATCGTAAGTAAGGCGTCGATAAGTTGCTGATCATGGTCTCGGGCCCCTTTCGATGGAATAACGGCTCTCAGGAATTTCTCTCCCACAAGTGTGCCCGTTTGAGTAAATGGCTAATAAATTCATTTTTTTCTTCTGAATAAAGTAGCAAGGTATGAACTCCGTCATGATGGGATCTCAAGTAGGTATAGCCATACCAGGAATTCCGGCTCATATTTTACACTTGTCATTATAGTACACAATTTGTGGGGAAACAGGAAAGGAGTGAGCAGAATCCGTTTCAATGACAACGAATTAATGACTATTCAAGCTTCGACCTTATTCTTACTGAATGAAGAAAATCGAATCATTGGAATCAATGAGCGAAATCAAACGAGCTCCCCGGCATTTTTTATAGGCAAAACCAAGGATTCTATCCATCCATACTTTCATATCGATCTGCCGCAGCGAATTGTAGACGAGCTCCAACATAGTCTTGAGGAGACCATTAATCTCATCGAGCTATGTAAGATTATCGAGAAATACAAGAGAGTTAAGGCGATGTGGATAGGACCCGCGTATACGTTCAGTCACGTGCTTACCCACCCTAAGGAGACTAAGATTGAGGTTATTAATGAATCCAATACTCACTTGTTAGGCAGTCATTATAGTAACCTAATCGGAGAACTGGAAGATCGGAAGCCGATCGTAGGTTATATTATCAACGAAGAAGCGGTCTCGGTTTGTTGCAGTGCACGCCGTTCAAGTAAAGCAGCAGAAGCCAGTTTGATGACGATCGAACCGTTCCGGGGAAAGGGTCTTGCTCAGAAGGTTGTACATGCATGGGCAAGTGAACTAACAAGGCAAGGATTAATCCCACTCTACAGTACTTCCTGGGATAACCTGGGCTCGCAGAAGGTGGCGTATAAATTAGGGCTGCATCCATTCGGTATGGATTTTCATATCAGTACGGAATGAGATTAGATTATTTGAAAATGCGGAGGAAGCAGCAGCGTGAGGACCAACAGGCCTAGTGATGGAGAGGTACAGAGTCCGATATAATGGTAAAATGGAATAACAAACCAGTTTGCTTAAAGGAGCGTATGAGTATGCCATCCAACCCTAACAAGCCAATGAAACTGACCGACTCTCAACAAGTATTTCATTATATGGAGAGCCTGGAGCATCCCCTGAAGAAGGAGATCGAAGCAGTTAGAGCGATCATCTTACACACGAACGAGCAGCTGACCGAGCATATCAAATGGAATGCGCCTAGTTTTTGTATGAACCAAGAAGACAGGATTACCTTTAATTTGCAGGGAAAAGGGTTCTTCCGACTTGTCTTTCATTGTGGAGCGAAGGCGAAGGATCAAGCCAAAAAGGKGCGTTTGATAGAAGACACCACCGGGCTATTGGACTGGGCTACGAATGATCGAGCTACCGTTAAGCTTACCGATATGGAGGATGTAGAGAGTAAGAGAGAGAAGCTCGCAGAAGTGATCACGATGTGGCTAGCAGCGACGAGTTAATAGAATAGGAGTGGAAACATGAGCCGAAGAACAACCGGTACCATTTTACTAATCATATCCGCTTTCTTATATGGGGTCCGCTATGTGAGTGCGGCCATATTCGGATCAGGGGTTAATTCGTGGAACGAAAATTTATTCCATGCCATGTTGGGATACATAGGGAACGGGCCCAAGATTCTAAGTATTCTTGCCCTAATAGCAGGCCTCTTCTATTTGATCTGGGCGGAGCTTGAAGGAGTGAACAAGAAAGCGATGCTGGACAAAATAAAGGACAATCTAAAGAATGACTAATCTTTCATTTGAAAATCTAAAAAAGAGGGAGAGCGATCATATGAACATCCTATGGGATTTTGACGGGACATTATTCGATACTTACCCTGTGTTTACCGACATGTTATATGAAGAATTAGGTGGAGCAGCAACGAAGCAAGAAATACTCGCTCATCTGAAGATTTCATTCACACATATGTTTGAACATTATGGACTGTCGAAGAGGCAGCTCTATGAGAAGTTTCAAGAGAATAGGATTCATCCCAGTCAGACGCCGCCATTCCCTGGGGTAGAGGATGTACTAAGATTCGCGGAGATTAATGTGATCATGACGCATAAACCTCGAGAAGAGGTGCTTGAGATTCTGAACTATTACAATTGGACGCATTACTTCCGAGATTTGGTGGCTGGTGATGATGGCTATCCAAGAAAACCAGACCCTGCCTCTTACATCTATCTGCATAACAAATACAACTTGAATCTAGCCATTGGCGATCGTGAGATCGACATCTTGCCAGCTAAGTCTATAGGAATCCGGACTTGTCTATTCCAGAATGAGACCCCGGGGGCGGATATGTATATAACGCGGTACGAAGACTTTTTCGAGCAGTTAAGTAAAACTTCGAAGTGAATCCACTCAGACCTCGATCCAACTCACATCAGCTTCAACACCTGGCATAACTCGACCAATCGATGGACACCGAGGAATTGATGGCGATTGCGCTCATGGATGGAGCGGATCGAGTCCTCCGTGAGCTTCTTCGCCTGCTCCAGGCTCTGGTGTTCCAACGCGTGCACGATGTCCTTGATAGGACTCAGGAAGTACACGGTGCCTCTCAACGTGCGGATAAGCAAGATTTGGCGAATGTGGATCGGGCTGAACGACCGATAGCCATTCTCAGGATCACGGTCCGGCGTGAGTAACCCTTCCTTCTCCCAATGGCGGATGGCGGATGTCGTTGCACCTGTGTAGGCAGCGGCTTCGCCGATCGACATGTTCGGCTTCCGTTTCCGATTCGGCATGTCGGGCAGCTCCGGCGTCTGCAGCAGCTCCAGCGTCTGGTCGGCGGCGACTTTGTCCCGATGCAAGTTCGCTTGTTCCTGGTTGACCATCCAGAAGGCAGGGTCCAGTTGGGCGTTCTGGATGAGTCGAAGCACCTCGCAAGTTATGGCGACTCCGAAGCCGGGGAACATGGCACGCAAGCATTGAAAATACGCCAAATGCACCTCGGTATAAAGCCGATACCCATTGGCTGCTCGCTCAGGAGCGGGTACAACACCCCAAGCTTCATAGTGCCGCAAAGCACTCGTACTGATGTGCAGCTGTTGTGCGATCTCGTGCGGCTTGTAATAGCGCATCGTCTAACCTCCGTCTGAATCGGGTACGCTAGTTTACTATAACAAGGGTATCGAATCGAAATCAAATGTTATACCAAAACCTTCGAAGCCCTTGATAAGGTTTTATCCGTATATCAAGGGATACCAGGACAATCTTTGGCACTTGCATCAATGTTGTATAGTAGAGGTTGCAGGTTAAGATTCCGATCTGATAAGGATAAGGTGGAACTATGCAATGCAAATTTACTATGAAGTGCCGGACACCCAGACGTATCTGAACTTGAGAATAGCAGCAGCTCGTCCACCCAAAGAATATTCAGTTGCAGCAGTAGCGTTGAACCACTCGATCTTTAGTGTCGTCGTGCGAGAGGATGGTTCGGAGCTAGTCGGCATGGGGAGAATCGTGGGCGACGGAGGTTGTTATTATCAAATCGTGGACGTGCTGATTCATCCCGATTATGAGGATCAACCCGTGAAGGAAGTCGTCGTCCGAGAGTTGTTAGGCTACCTGGATCAACACGCTCCATCTGATGCGGAAGTGATTGTAATGGCGGATTTGCTGGACATCCCGTTATATCAGAATCAGGGATTCAAGCTTGTATATCCAGACTACTATGGCATGTCGAGAAAAGTGAATCCAGTAGTCTAATTACGAAGGAGATGTCTATGAACCCTTATATCGAGATTCGAGGAGCGCGGGAAAATAATCTGAAGAATGTATCGCTGCGCATCCCCAAGCACAAGCTGGTCGTCTTGACCGGGCCTTCCGGCTCCGGGAAATCAACACTGGCGATGGATACCCTGCAACGGGAGTGTCAACGGCAATACATGGAGTCAATTGGGATGACCGCTGAAGCGATCGGCAAGCCGAAGGTCGATGCCATAGTTGGTTTGTCACCATCGATCAGCGTGGGGCAGCATGTTACGAACCGGAATCCGCGCTCGACGGTCGGCACAATTACGGACATTCATACGTACCTGCGCGTCATCTATGAGAAGCTGGGCGAGCGTCCATGCCCTCATTGCGGGAGCCGGTTCGTCCCTGGCCCGGATAGCAGCCAGGTCGGTCATGGTGTAGGAGACGATCAGGTAGAGGATGGACATGCCTCGATCCGCTGTCCACATTGCAATGGAGCGATGGAAGGTTTCACTCGCCGACATTTCTCCTACAATACGCCGGATGGCGCCTGCGAAGGATGCGATGGCCTCGGGAACACGGTCAGCCTGAATCTGGACGCTGTCTTCGACCAAGAGAAGAGTCTGCGGGAAGGCGGCGTCACGATCTGGTTCGACGCGTGGCTTAAGTATAATGAGTCTATTTTGAAAGCGGCAGCTTCTCATTACGGCCTGACATTCGATCCAGACATGCCGCTCGAAGCGTATAACGCCGTGCAGCGCGCGCTGCTCTACTATGGTGTCGAGAGTGAAGAATTCACTCGGCATTATCCCGATGCGAAGCCACCCAAATCGGTGAGTGGTGGCAAATTCGAAGGCGTTGTGACCGGAATATGGAGACGTTACAAGGAGAAAGCCGGCGAATCCGGTGAATCGGCACTGTTCCAGGAACAGACTTGCGCTGTCTGCCAGGGAGCCCGTCTGAAGGAAGCGATCCGTCAAGTTACAGTCGGCGGCGCGTCGATCTCCGATATTTCCGGGTGGGCGCTGCAGAATGCGCTGTTCTGGCTGGAGCAGCTGATGGGCGAGCTACAGCTAGAAGAGCGGGAGCAGGTAGAAACCCTGCTGCACGATCTAACGCTCCGCACGAAACGAATCGTCGATGTCGGGCTCGGGTACTTGACGCTTAGCCGCCAATCGATCACGCTGTCCGGCGGGGAAGCACAGCGATTGCGGCTCGCTTCTATTATTGGATCGGGCCTGACCGGGGTGCTGTATATTCTCGACGAGCCGACCATGGGCCTCCATGCCCGCGATACGGCGGGTCTGATTCAGGTGCTGCAGCAGCTTCGCGATCTGGGGAATACGGTGCTCGTGATCGAGCATGATGTCGAGATGATGCGCGCGGCGGACCATGTCATCGATATGGGACCCGGGGCAGGCAGCTTCGGCGGAAGGATTGTGGGCGAAGGTACACTGATGGAATTGATGGAGAACCCGGAGTCGGTCACGGGCACATTCCTGCGCGACGAGGAAGCTCGACAATCGGGCTTGAAGACGACTCGGACGAGACGGCCTGGGAACGGGCAGTTCCTGCAAGTCCGCGATGCCTTCGAGCGGAATCTGCAGCATATCGACGTAGCGTTCCCGCTCGGGTGCCTGGTCGCCCTCACCGGCGTCTCCGGCTCCGGCAAGTCGACACTGCTGTTCGATCTCGTGGCTGCCGGGGGCAGCGACGAGCAGCAACGCCACGGCTGCGCCAGCATTACCGGCTACGGTGCCATTGACAACATCGTGACGGTCGACCAGTCACCGATCGGTCGGATGAGCCGGTCCAACGTGGCGACGTACACGGACGTATTCACCGCCGTTCGCAATCTGTATGCCGGCTTGCCGGAGGCGAAGCAGGCCGGGCTCACGGCGAAGCATTTCTCGTTCAACACGCCGGGTGGGCGATGCGAGCATTGCCAAGGACTCGGCGTCGTGCCGATGGATATGTTCTTCCTACCTGGCCTTGAGGTACGTTGTCCGGTATGCCGCGGCAAGCGATTCCAGGAGGAAGTGCTGCGTATCACGTACAATGGACTGTCGGTCTCCGACCTGCTCGATCTGACCGTCCAGGAGAGTCTGCCGCTCTTGCAAGGTCAGATTAAGATGGACGCCCAGATCGCTTTGCTGAACGAAGTCGGGCTTGGCTATCTCCATTGGGGCCAATCGATCGTCACCTTGTCCGGGGGAGAGGGGCAGCGGATTCGGCTGGCCAAGGAGCTGAGCGGCAAGACGAAGCGCCACATGCTGTACTTGCTGGACGAACCCTCGACCGGACTGCATCCGCGGGATACCGCACAGCTGCTCATTCTGCTGAACCGGCTGGTGGACGCCGGCAATACGGTCATCGTCGTGGAGCACAACCTCGATGTCATCCGCGAATGTGATTGGGTGATCGACATCGGGCCCGAAGGGGGAGATCGAGGGGGCGAATTGATGGCGACCGGCACACCGGAGCATGTGGCAGCGGTCGAGGTCTCTCACACCGGACGCTACCTGCGAGAAGCGCTCAGGTAGGTTATCTATTGAACTAGGAAGCCCTCACATCCGAAGTATCCGGTGTGAGGGCTTTATCGATTCTATCGAATGATTAGAAGGAGAAATACGAGAGCGATTGCTGCAGCAATTCATTCTCTTCCATCTGGAAGGGCTCGTTCATAAGAGGGTATTCGATATTATCGGCCAGATCGCTTAGTGCCGCAGCAGCTAGATCTCCTCTTACTTCGCCCCAGCATAGTCTGTTACTCTGAATATATAGGAATGCGTCGGGGATAGAGAGACCTTTCAGTGACATGAAGATAGACGCCCACTTCACAAGATCGATCGGATGTTCTCCGTGAGGCAGGGTGAACGTTCCCCATCCCACTGCACCCTGACTAGTCATTTTCATCAAACCGGTGTAACAGTCTTTGTCGACTCCAAGAGTCGACCCATCCGTCCGATCAGGATCGAACAGGAACAGCTTCATAGAGCCGATCTGGTAGAGAGACGAGATAGAGTGACTTAAGTCGGGTAAGGTTTCGATTGTTTTTATCATAGGTGGGCTCCTTTACGATGCATAAGGAGGAGCTAGGCTCTCTCAAGGCGCTTACGAAGTTAGCTATCGGATTCGGGCTTGAGAGAGCCCTACCTTGGCGTATGCCTTGGATTCACCCCATGGAACGTCATTCTGTCAGACATGTAAGACAGAACATTCCGGTGGTTCCCCCGTTTCCTGGATAGGAATTCAGCGATTGACTTCTTATGTAGTTGTTGCTCCAAATGATACGACGATTAGGCAACCTTGTAAACCCGGGAGCAGCGTGAGATAAGAGGATATTTAGCCTTTATAGCAAATGAAAACGGATACAACCGAACAAGTCTTTTATTTTCTAGTCTTTTGCTTCCAGAAGCTGTGCCTTGCTCATTCGATACTTTTACGATTGAAAGGTTCTTTAGATTGTGATAATTTAGATGTGTAAACGTTTAACTAAAGGTTAAGCAGAAGGAGGCGTTCAGTCCAGGTGCGCAAGCTAACAATTAAAGATGTCGCCAAGAGCGCCGGAGTATCGACTGCTACCGTATCAAGAGTGCTGAGTGGAACAGGGTATGTGAGCGATGAAGTCCGTCAGCAAGTGTTAAGCACCGTTCAGAGCTTGAACTACCAGCCGAATGCGATTGCACGTAGTCTGAAGCAAGACCGATCTCGCAGTATCGGTATGATCCTGCCGGATATGACGAATCCGTACTTCATGGCCATTGCCAACACGCTGCAACGCAGACTGATCTCCGCTGGCTACCGCGTCCTGTTCATGGATTCGGATGAGAGTCCGCAGAAGGAGCGTGAGGCGCTTGATGTGCTGCGCAGCAACCGGGTCGACGGGATTGTATTAGCCGGAACTGGCGACAACAAGGAGCAACTTCGACACGTGCTGGGCGCTGATATTCCACTCGTGCTTGTGGACCGAAGTATTGCAGGCGTTGGGACGGATCTGGTGATGGAGGACAATCGGACGCCGGCTGGCGAGGCGATCACTTACTTGTTAGCGCAAGGCCATGCACGCATTGGCATCGTTAATGGACCAGCCACGATCAGTACGGCGAACGAACGATACGAAGGGGTTGTCGAAGCGTATAAGGAAGCTGGTGTTCCGATATCCTCCGAGTCCGTGTATCAGGGGGATTTCACCCGAGCTTCCGGCAAGCAGGCGATCCACTGGTTCATGGCACAGAGCGAGCCGCCGACAGCGATATTTTCCACCAACAATGAGATGACGTTCGGGCTGTATCTGGGCATGAAGGAGCTCGGGATGGAGACGGACAGTATCGAAGTCGTGTCGTTCGGCGAACTTGACTTTGCTTCATTGTTCCGGCATCGTCTGTCAGTCATTATTCAGAATCCTGATATGATCGGCGAGGCGGCAGCTGAGATGCTGTTGGAGCGATTGTCCAATGAGACGAAGATGAGGGAAAATCGGATTTTCGTCCCGCAATTCAAGGCCAGGCAGGAGAGTTAAGCTTGGCCGAATTTCTTTGATTTATATGTAAACGTTAACACATTTGAAAGTGCTTTCAGAACCGCGATATAGAAAATAGCTTGATGTAACCAAGGTGGAACCAACATATTCTAAGGAGGCTTTATACGATGACTACTTCTTATCCGAACAGATTGAATGGCTCAATGCCCAAGATTGGGATTCGTCCGACAGTAGACGGGCGACGAGGCGGGATTCGCGAGTCGCTAGAGCAAGTCACCATGGATATGGCACAGGCGGTGGCCCAGCTATTGACTACTGAGCTTCGCCATTCGAATGGACTTCAAGTCGAGTGCGTCCTTGCGGATACGTGCATAGGAGGAGTAGCTGAGGCGGCTCAAGCTGCAGAGAAGTTCGCCCGAGAAGGCGTTGGCGCGACGATCACCGTAACGCCTTCCTGGTGTTACCCGCTGGAGACGATGGATACCGACCCGACGATGCCGAAGGCAATCTGGGGCTTCAACGGCACGGATCGTCCAGGTGCGGTATACCTCGCTGCGGTGCTCGCAGCCCATAATCAGAAGGGGCTTCCAGCGTTCAGTATTTACGGTCAAGATGTTCAAGACTTCGAAGATGCGGCCAACATTCCGACAGACGTCCGGGAGAAGCTGCTTCGCTTCGCCAAGTCTGCGCTTGCCGTTGCCACGATGCGGGGCAAGTCGTATTTGTCGATGGGCGCCGTCTCGATGGGCATCGCGGGCTGTATTGCCGATGAAGCCTTCTTCCACAAATACTTAGGCATGCGAAATGAATATGTCGATATGACGGAGTTCGTCCGCCGGATGGATCGGGGCATATATGACCACGATGAATATGAACGAGCGCTGGCATGGACGAAGCAGAATTGCAAGGAGGGCGCCGATGTGAATCCGCCAGCCCTGCAGCGTACGAAGGAGCAGAAGGAAGGCGACTGGGAGACCGTCGTGAAGATGGCGCTCATCGCGCGCGATCTGATGGTTGGCAATCCGGCGCTGGGCGAGCTCGGCTACGGCGAAGAAGCGTTCGGGCACAACGCCATTGCGGCGGGCTTTCAGGGGCAGCGGGCCTGGACCGACCATTTCCCGAATGGCGATTACATGGAAGCGATCCTCACGAGCTCGTTCGATTGGAACGGTATTCGGGAACCGTTCGTGCTGGCTACGGAGAATGACACGCTCAATGCGGTGACGATGCTATTCGGGCATCTGCTCACGAATGCGGCGCAAATCTTCGCCGATGTGCGTACGTACTGGAGCTCGGATGCAGTCAAGCGAGTAACGGGGCATACACTTGACGGAGTCGCCCAGCATGGTGTGATTCACCTGATCAACTCTGGTCCGGCTGCTCTTGACGGAACCGGTCAAATGATAATTGACGGCCAACCGGCGATGAAGCCGTTCTGGGACATTACGGAGGCGGACGTACAGCAATGCCTGGATGCGACCCAGTGGTGCCCGGCTGTGGACTTCTTCCGCGGCGGCGGGTTCTCGACCGACTTCACGACACGTGAAGGTATGCCGGTGACGATGGCGCGCATTAACTTGATCGACGGGCTCGGGCCGGTGCTGCAGCTGGCGGAAGGCTATACCGTCGAACTGCCGGACGACGTGCACGACAAGCTCGATGCCCGTACGAACCCGACTTGGCCGACAACTTGGTTCGTGCCGAATATAACGGGCGAAGGGGCGTTCACAGACGTTTATACTGTCATGAACAATTGGGGCTCGAACCATAGCGCGGTCAGTTACGGACATGTCGGCGGTGACTTGATTACCCTCGCCTCGATGCTGCGTATCCCCGTGAGCATGCACAATGTCTCCGCAGAACGAGTATTCCGGCCTAGCATGTGGTCGGCGTTCGGAGTTATGGAGCCGGTCGGCGCAGATTATCGAGCTTGTGCTACCCTAGGGCCTTTGTACAAATAATGTATGATACGAGAATAGCGTCACTGGCACAGTTTGTATGTCTCGGCGACCCTTTTTTTCAAGAGGAAGAAGTCCAGTGGCGACGAAGTGACCAAGAAGGCACAGGACTGGTATTCGAAGATTAAGAAATAAATGTTAACGGCCGATGAACAGGCCATCCGGGATCTGCCCTCTACATGCATCAACTGCGTGGGGGGCGGATCTTTTCTTATAATATAAAGGTGGTACTAGGCAGAAGGCGATTGTTGTGGAGCTCATTCGCAAGAATACTGCAAAAGTACAGGATTTTTGATCTGTTTACATCCGAAAGTGGACAGGGAGGGGGAGAAAATCATGCACATTTGCAACATTTCGGAATTCGAAAGAGACCACATTAACGCCGTGAAGGAAAGAAGAACATCGGAAAGCCGGATGAGGGGAAAACCTCACGTTTGGTTTGATTAAGGGGGGGGGGGCGGGCCTTGGTCCTTGCGTTCAGTTGGCATGCGGGTGGGCAGTCGGCTTACTTTTCAGTGGCCTCGCCACTGGCCGGGTTTTTCATAGGAGAGGGAATATGTTACAATTGGTAAATGAACGTTCATTCACCGATAAAGGAGTTATGTATGAGTATACAAAGTAAACTGCTGGAGCAGAAGTTCAGCGAAGGCTTCGAACGATTAGCTCCAGATCCGGCAATCCGTCAAATCATCCTGCATGCGATAGAGGTGTTCTCTAAGAAAGGTTTTGTTGGTGCCAAGATCAAAGATATTGCCGCCAGTGCAGGCTTCAGTCAAGGTTACGTGTATACGTACTTCAAGTCCAAGGATGAGATTTTTACCAAGATCGTTGAGCTAGCAGCAGAAGGGGCGGGTCAATCGGTACAAGATGCATCCGAGCTGGAGGGAACCCCTTTTGAGAGGATCAGTTGGTTAACGGAAGCGTTGTTATCCCCAGATAGCATCTCCATGCAACACTGGCAATTAATCCTACTGCAAACCGCGACTTCTGAAGCAGTGCCAGAGGAAGCCAAACGAATATCGATAGAAAAGATGAGGAAACCTTTCGAATACTTCATTCCTATGATTATGGAGGGGCAGCAGGCTTCCGAGATTGTGGAGGGGGATCCGATGATGCTGGCGGTCACCTACTTTTCCTTCATACAAGGCTTGGGCATAACTAGAGTTCAGACTACGAGCCTGACGCCCTTTCCATCCATAGAGGTCATTCTCCGATTTTTGAAAAAGAGCCATTAACATGAAAGAAGGAGACTGCCATGATGAAAATATTCAAGAGTGAAGCTGGGAGAGATCAGGTGTTACGTTCCTATAATCATCTTCTTGAGCAATGGTCCACGGACATTCAGGAGTTGAATCTTGCAACTAAATACGGTATCACACATTGTATTGTAGCTGGTCGTCAGACGAACCCGCCGTTACTGCTCTTTCATGGGGTTGGGGATAATTCTGCCGTTATGTGGATGTTGAATATCCAAGAGTTGTCGAAGCATTTCTACTGCATTGCCGTTGATACAATCGGGGGACCTGGGAAAAGTGTGCCTAACGAGCAGTATAACAAGAAGATGTTCGACCAGGTGGAGTGGATCAATCAGATCGCGGACCATATGAAGATGGACAATTTCAACATAGCGGGCGTATCCAATGGGGCTTATATGGCGTTTAATTATGCAACCAGACAACCTGGGAGAGTTCGTAGAGTGGTTTGTATGGAAGGCGGAATGGTCACGACACCCGTCAAAACGATGGTGAATACCTTGCTGATGATGTTCCCGGAACTATTAATCCCAACCCGCAATAATCTGATTAACATCTTGAAAAAGCTAAGCTCGCCCAACTCCCGTGTCTTCGAACAATATCCCGAATTGGCGGATCACCTCGTCCTTGTGATGAAAAACCATAATCAGCAGGCGATGTTCGTCCATAAGCTTCAGAAGTATGATCGAGAGACAACGGTCGCGATAAGAGACAAGCTTTATTTCCTTATGGGCGATTACAAGTTGAATCACAAGAAGGATATGCTACGTGTGTTAGACGCCGGAGGCTTCCGGTACAAAGTCATTCCCGACGCCGGGCATGGAATTAATCATGAGCAGCCTGAGGTTATACATCATGAGATCATACGCTTCCTTGTGGGGGAAGTGTAGTAGGGAGAAACTGCGGAGGGGGGCGGGTCTTTTTTTATTAGTGTTAAATAGTCAATTAACTTGACTAAATTACGCAGGCTACACTATAATGAAAACAAGTCAATTAACTTGACTAAATTGGAACGGAGGGCGAAACGATGAGCACTGAAGAGAATATTAGAATTGTACGCGCCTTTATTAACGATTTCTGGAATGAAAGTAACACCAGCTGTACGGACCAATATATGACGGCAGACTATGTAGATCACGCTTACGTCCCGAATAATGTGGATGGGTTGAGAAATATGGCGCTCCTCCTTCAATCCGCGTTTCCTGATCAAGTCTCCTCAGAGGAGAGTATTCTTGCACAAGGAGATCGTGTTGTTGTGAGATTGAGAATGACCGGGACGCATCAGGGGGATTTCAGAGGGACAGCAGCTACCCACAATCGAGTGGACGCTACCCTTTACCGCGAATACCGTCTTACGAATGGTAAAATCTCGGAACACTGGGCGTTATTCGACACCGCATCGTTACTCCGTCAGATTGGAGCCGAACTTCACGAACAGCCGGCTTGCCGGATCAACACCAACTGAATCCTAAGAGATGAGGCCGCCTTGACTAGGTGGCCTTAGTTATTTTCCACAATCGTGCTAGAATAGGACATATGGCTATTTGGATGGAATGATCAAGTCAGGGGGAATAATGGCGTGGCTGAAGATGAGGCATGGGGATATGAACTTACCATTCTCTTTGCGACTGCATTTCGTATAGCGGTTGATGAGTTACATAAGGAATTGGCAAGTATCGGGTTCGATGATGTCAGGCCTTCACACGGCTTTGTGTTCCAAAAACTGTCCCATGGTGGTGCTACCGGAATTGAATTAGCCGAGCATATGGGGATTACCAAACAGGCTGCTAGCCTGACGATCGATTATTTGGAAGAGCATGGTTATGTGAGAAGGACCCCCCATCCGACCGATCGGAGAGGGAAACTTATTGTCTTAACCGAACGAGGCTGGGCCTGTATCCGGGCTACGGAACGAATATTCACGGCGATTGAGCATAGGTGGAAGGAAGTCCTCGGTAATGACCAGATCGAAACCCTTCGTTCCTCTATGCGACAATTGGTTTATACCTCTTCCGATTCCAAATTATCTTCATTCCGCCCGGTCTGGTAGATTCTTATAACCACCGCATATTGAGGCCAGTATTAAGAAGGATCTTCTGGGGAGAGGATGGGCAGGCGTGAATAAGACAGATCGGTTATTAGCGATCGTACTGGAGCTGCAGCGTACGAAAGTGATACGGGCGGAGGATCTGGCGGCTAGCTTCGAGACAAGCACGAGAACCATCTATCGGGATATTCAAGCGCTAAGTGAAGCAGGGGTTCCGATTGCAGGTGCTCCAGGGTTAGGTTATTCCTTGATGGAAGGGTATTTCTTGCCACCGGTGAGCTTCACGGTAGAAGAAGCCGTGGCATTGTTGATTGGCACGGATTTCGTGGAACAGAAATTTGATCACGGCTATGGTACGAAGGCGCGGAGCTCCCGTGCCAAGATCGAAGCCATCTTGCCAGAGAACGTTCGCCAAGAGACGTCCCGTGTACGCACGACTACTCGACTGCTCTCCGTTGGTGATGCACCGACTGAAGGACAAGAGAAAGCGATCTTGGAATGCTTGCGCCGAGCGATATTGGACGTACGGAAGGTAAAGTTTCATTATTCGAAGAACGTGTCTGAGGCCGACGGGAATCGTCATAGTGATCGTGCTGTTGCGCCTTATGGACTTATTCTGGCTAAAGGTTCCTGGATCTTGGTTGCGCATTGTGATCTGAGGCAAGAGCTTCGCCATTTCCGCTTGTCACGGATGAGCCGTCTGACCGTTCTGGAAGATACTTTCCTGTTCCCGCCCGATTTCATGTTGCACCATTACCGGCCCGTGGATGACCGGGATGTACTTGTGCGGATGCATGCACACCCAGGTATTGCGGAGAAAGTGAAGGAATCGAACAACTTCTTCATGGAAGCATTCGAGCATCAAGAGGATGGCTTGTACGTGACATTTCGCGTCCGTCAGCCTGAGGAATTGCTGCACTGGGTGCTTGGTTGGGGAGGGGACGTCGTGGTGCTCGAGCCGGAGTCGCTGCGGAATCGAGTTCGTAAAGAAGCTGAGAAGATGTTACAACGCTACTGACATACAGGTGTCAGTAGCGTTTGTGTATAGTGATATCAGATGACGAGAAGGAGCTGTGATTAACCAATGGATACAACCGAAACCTTGAAGCGTTTTGAAGAAGTTACGAATCATTATCTTCTTGAATTAGATGGACTGAGTACCGAGCAGTTGAGTAATAAGCCGAGTGAGAACGAATGGTCGCTTGGACAAATGTACCTGCATTTGATTAATACGGCCCTTTACATGCAACTGCGTAATGCGGAGCAATGCATGGCGTTAAGCTCGGATAGCGGTGTTGCTACCGGGGAGAAGACAGAAGCTGGGAAGGCGGTATTTGATCTAGGAGGCTTCCCACCCGTGCGTATTCAAGTCCAACCTTCGCCGATGTACACACCCCAACAACCCGAGAGTAAGGATCAGCTTGTCCAAGGACTGACCGCAGTGTTAAGTCGAATGAAAGAGATGGAGCCAACGATTGATCAGGCACCCATGCACAATACCGTCGCTCATCCACGACTAGGCGCATTAAATGCTAAGGAGTGGTTCGAGCTCGTTGAGATGCATTACCGTCACCATCTGCTTCAGGAAAAGCGATTGAGAAGGGGATTTGAAAATCGCGAATCCAACTCCACATCATCTTAGTTCACGAGCGAACTGCTTTTCTGATGAAATCGAGCTGACGGCACTTTTAAGCTGTGAGCCATGCAGAATTGAGCCGTGTAGTAGGTAGTCATGATAAGTGGGCCTGAGAACGTAACGTCAGACACGAACATGTTCCAGGATAGTATCGAATCCGAGATTGTGAACAATAAGCTTCCGATGATGGCCCATCGGTGACCTGTCATAATGGCCGTCCACATCATCAAGGAAATCACACTAATATAGAGGAGAACCGGCACGATTAAGGACTCGTGGCTGTCTCGTATGAGGGCATGAACAATTTCCCGACCCATGAATGAACCATATAGGGCAATTGGTACAATCGTTACGAAGCGAAGCTTTGAGAAGCGCCACCTGCTACTGAACCTCATCATATAAAACAAGTGCCCGATCAGAAAGGCCGATAATCCAATGACGAACCAACGCAGCAGACCGTCGCCCAGCATGCAGAAGAACAGCCCGATGAGGAGCGCCCAATCGGAGCGCCTTTTAGGGCTTGGCAATTGCATATAGGCATACACGATAATGAGCCACATCGGAATGAGCTTGAACACAATCTTGACTGCTTGTGGTTCTGTTGGAATGCCAAAGATGTAGAGTATACTCATCAGGACGATGAGCGCGGGGAATCGATACTTGTTCAACGGAGGGCTCCTTTACCTAAAATAAGGGTGAGTATGAGGCAATCGATTAACTATCAATTGAGGTGGAAACAGCCGTTCCAAGTGAAAAAGGACCCCCTTTTGCTCAAACATCTTGTTTGAACCTCCTTTGATCGTACAAGGGATAAGTGGTATGGAGGTTCAAGCCAAAACTCGCCGGGGTCCTCTTTTTCACTTTCCACTCCTATGTCCTCAGTTAATCGACAGGCTCAGTATGAAGGTTATTTCAGGAACAGCTTGATTCGTTTCAGGCCGTTTTTAATATGGGGATAGCGAAAAGGAATATCGAATAATGTAGTCTGCTTGAGCACACTCTTGCGATGGGAGAACAGGGCGAAGCCGCTCTGTCCGTGATAATCACCCATGCCGCTGCTGCCTACTCCGCCGAAGGGCAAGTAAGGGGATGTGAAGTGGTAGACGGTATCGTTGACGCAGCCTCCACCGAAGGAAGTGTGGGTCAGCACTTGCTGTTGAACGTCCTTATTTTCCGAGAATATATACAGGGCAAGCGGCTTGGGCCGGCTGCGGATAGCTTCGAGTACATGCTCCATATGACTATATTCAAGCACAGGTAAGATCGGGCCGAATATTTCATCCTGCATGACCGAACTATCCGATGTAATCTCCGTAAGAACAGTGGGTTCGATCTGTAAGGTATCGCGATTGCTTCTACCGCCAATACTAACCTCGCCATCCTGCAGCATAACCTGCAGTCGATTGAAATGTCGGTCGCTTACAATGCGTGTATAGGACTCGTTGTCGAGGGGATTCGCTCCGTATAATTGTTCAATCGCTTGCTTCAATTCGGCGAGAAATGCTTCTTTGACCGCCTCATGAACATACACATAATCCGGCGCCACACAAGTCTGGCCCGCATTCATGAATTTTCCCCAGGCTATACGTTTCGCGGCCAGCTTCAAATGGGCATCCTTGTGAACGATGCAGGGGCTCTTGCCCCCCAATTCCAGTGTGATCGGGGTTAGATGCTGAGCGGCCGCTTGCATAATGGATTTCCCTACGGCCGTCCCCCCTGTGAAAAAGATATAATCCACCTTCTCGCTAAGCAGCGCTTGGCTCGTTTCGACACCACCCTGCACGACCGCTATATAGTGTTCCGGATAAGTGTCTCCAATGAGTTTCGCCAATACTTCGGATGTGTGGGGAGTGAGCTCGGACGGCTTCACTATAGCGCAGTTTCCGGCTGCTATTGCCCCGATTAGCGGTGCGATCGCCAGCTGGAAAGGGAAATTCCATGGAGCTATCACGAGCGCAACTCCATAAGGTTCATAGTAAATGGTACTTTTGGAGCCGATGTGTGTAAGAGGTGTTTTGACCTTTCGGGGCCGGGCCCAGGAACGCAGATGCTTCAAGACGAAGCGAATCTCGCTAAGCACGAAACCAATCTCAGAGGAATAAGCCTCGAATTCAGATTTGTTCAAATCCGACTTCAAGGCTTGAACGATCTCTCGCTCATATTTCCGGATCGCATCGCCCAGTTGGTTCAGGGCATCCATACGGAAGGAGAGGGATCGGGTCTGGTTGGTATGAAAAAATACTTGCTGCTTACGGATCAATGCCGAGTACGTATCCATTTGCGCGCTCCCTTAATAATTGCTCTAGATTTAACTATAGCATATTGAAGGGTGAACGTGACAAGATGAGCGAATGGGGCGTCAAGCATAAGGCGGAGAGTGGGACCGGCCCATCGTTAATGACGTGTATCACCCTTATCGGCGATGACTACTTCAACATCTTGCGCAATAATTTGTTGTACAACATCCTGCGGTGCCTGATCGTCCGTAATGACCAGATCCAAATCGTGCAATGCAACCGAACTGGCGAACATGTCGATGCCGATCTTCTCATGTGGGAACAGAGCAATCTTTTTGCGTGAGACTCCGCATACCGCACGGGCGAAGCTAGCTCCGGCTGGAGTCGTTGTGCTGATGCCTTTCGCGGATAGGGCGCCTCCAGTCAGGAAACATAGATCAAATGAAAACATCCTTACTTGTTCGATTGCAAGTGTATCGATGATACTGCCAGATGTGGCTCTGAGTTTACCGCCAATCAGGTAGGACTCGACGTTCTCCCATTCCCGAATGGTCTGTGCGATCTTCAACGAATTCGTGACAATAGTCAGCTTCATTGTGCGCGATATGTATTTGAGCATGCCGAACTGTATGCCGGCGCCCCCGATAAACACAGAATCATTTTCCTTCAAGTAGGAGACCGCCAACTCGGAAATTGCATTCTGATGTGGGAGTCCTTCTCCATAACGAATCGCATCCGGCTGTGGTAGAACCCGAACTTGTATAGAAGGGATTGCGCCTCCGTACGTTTTTTTTAGCAGCCCCTGTTCCTCCATGATCGTAAGGTCTCTGCGTATGGAATCGACAGACAACTCGAAGTGGTCGGCGACGTCTTTGGCCACGATGCGGCCTTCTTTTTGGAGTAAATCGAGTATGAACTGTCGGCGTTCTTCGGCTAGCATAGGCAAGCTCCTTTACGGTAAAGGGATGTGTACCTGACCTCCACATTATTCATGATCCATCTGTATTGTCAATCTTTTGTTGTGCGTTGCTAAGGGCAGTCCTCGTTCCCTTCAAGCGAAACTGCATGGGGGCATATCCGGTCCAACGACGAAATTGACGGCTGAAGCTGCTAGCGCAGGAAAACCCGAGACTATCGCCGATTTCCTCGAGCGACCTATCTGAGCGGATGATCCATTCCTTGGCTTTTTTCATTTTCAGCAGGCTGAGGTAGCGGTGAGGCGGGAGCCCGTATACTTTTTGAAAAAGCAGATTACATCGATTGCGGCTTATAAAAAGTCGTCGTGCTATGCTCTCGACCGTCTCGGAGGTGAAAACGGCATCGTTCAGTTGCTGTTCAATGGCATGCGCCAAGCTCAGCTCGGACAAATTGGCTGCTTGTTCCGGTTTCTGCGGCTTGACCGTCTCCATGACGCCAAGTAGCTCTCCCATCATTCGGATGATCACGGCTTGGGTGAGCAGCTTGTGGGCTGAGCTTAACGAAGCTATACCTGCATGACCGTTCGTGCTCGCGATTGTGCGCCAGTCGTATGGCATCAGCGCCTCCAGCTCATTCAGCAGAGACGATAGTTTGGATTCCGTTGGCCGCAAGTGCAAATAATCGCAACATCCCAATTCCTCCCTTATCTTGATGTCGTCCATGTCAAAATGCACAGTGAAGTAGGCGAATGGAGTTTGTGGATTGGTAATGGTGCTATGCATGACACCAGAGTTCAAGAACAACCAATCGCCTGTATTAAAAGTGACCGAGTGTCCGTTGATCCACTCGATGGCACAGCCGTTCAAGCAATGAAGCAGCTCGAATGAAGAATGATGGTGCTTCTGATAAGACCATTCGGCGTCGACGTAAGCGAAATGGCACCCGTGGATGAACAGTGTGCCGCCAATTTCCGGGATACTTAGTTGATAGGGGCTCATCGAGATCTCCAGTGCAAAAGGTTAAGTTTCCTATTCTTTTCGTTATGGCTCGCCTGCATTCCTTCTGTTACCTTAAGTGTATTAAAAGAAACAAGGAGCAGGAGGTCATCTCATGCAACATACTCTGCAGCCATTGGAAATCGAGTATTATCACAAGAACCACTATTTGCATGCCGAAGGAGTCGTGCCGCATGAGGTTCTGGAGCTGGGAAGAGTAATCAACTCTCGTTGGGTGGATCAATTGGTCAACGAATGGTATGAACAGGGATTGATTACCGATAAGCGGAACGACCTTGATTTTTATCATCGTCTAGTCGTACTGTGGAATGCAGCAGGCAAACCGAGATATTCGCGAAGCCCGCGACGTGATATAGTCAGTCCAGACATGTATGCCTTTCTATGTCATCCGAAGCTGCTCGATCTGGCAGCTGACCTGCTTGGGACGAATGAGCTATCTGTACATGGTATCTTCAACTCAAGGCCGAAGTTGCCTGATCAACACTGGACGAACACGCCTTGGCATCAAGACGCCCAATATTATCGGGACGCTGAGAATGTTCACGTCTTATCGATTTGGATTCCGCTCCAAAAGGTGACCGAACAAAACAGCTGCCTACAGGTAGCGCCTGGTTTCTACACAAACACACTGCTCGACGGGCATCGGGACGAGGAGTCAGGGTTCCTCGGATTAAGCAAAGAGGATGTGCGCCAGTTGCAAGGTACATCAATCGAGATGGAGCCCGGCGATGCGCTTTGCTTCACTCAGCTGCTGCCTCACCGCGCGCTGCCGAATCTATCTAACACCGTCCGCTGGTCGATGGATATCCGCTACGAGGCGACGCCTACAGCAACCGCATCTGGTAAAGCGCAAGGATTTATTGCAAGAAGCCTGACCAATCCAGGTTCGGTGGAAACGTATGAGCAATGGCTGCCTCGATGGGCGCATATTCCACGTGGGGGCTATTAATGAAGCAGAAAAGAGGTGCCAAGATGGAACGGAACAACCATCGTAATCTTTATAACGG
>NZ_JBFUIX010000093.1:0-23389 GCF_056401635.1 Paenibacillus sp. P4_E11
CTATACACAAACCCATATGTATAATACTATACACAAACCCATATGTATAATAATTCAAATGCCTAGAATTTGAAAAGTTACAGTATTCTAGAGTGTAATAGGATTTGTCAATAGGAGATGTCTCTATTGAACCATTGAARGAATGAGAGAAACGGCTATGGCATTATCAAGTTCCAAACTGATTAACATTACTTTAATAATAGTAATATTATCAATAGGGATACTTTTACTTGATAAATTCTCGAAGGAAATATTACCTATAACTGAAGTGGAAGTCCCAAACCTTATAGGTATGAACATACACAAAGCAACAATTAAAATTATTCAGAAGAATTTTGAGTATGAACAACCTGAATACTCGTGTAATCAAACAATTGATAATGATATAGTGATAAACCAAAAACCATTTGGAATGCAAGTAAAACCTAAATCCAAAATTGTACTTTACGTAAGTAAAGGGAAATGTCGATGAACTAGGTGGAAGGTTCATAAAGTTGAAGTTCCAATTAGTATAAGGAGACGAGGAGTTATTAGGAAAACCAATAAACACTACCCCCGTCGCCGTCTCTAGAAGACGGTTTTGTTTGACGATGGAATCTATATAATATATTCTATAAGAAATACTTCGAGCAATAGGTTGCACGGAGGAAGGATTGATTACTACAGTCAAAGGATTGAGTTATGATGGATACAATAAAGCCGACATTCGTGCAGAAGCAGAACATAAGCACAGACTTAGCGGTATATATCAAGCAGCAAATTCTCGAGGGCACGCTGAACCCAGGGGATCGAATTGTAGAGACGAAAGTAGCGCGGGAACTAGGCATCAGCCAAACTCCAGTCAGGGAAGCGTTACGGCAACTGCAAGGTGAGGGCATTGTGACGATTCAGCCGAACAAGGGACCGATTGTTAATACATTTGATACGAAGGATGTCTTCGAGATTTACTCGATCCGCTCGATGCTGGAAGGTTTGGCGATCCGCCTTGCCATTCGCCATGCTACGGAGGAAGATATTCGCAATCTGGAACGGTTCTATGAGCAGATGACTGGCAAAGTACACGACAGCAGCGTCGTCTACTTGATGCAGGATTCGTTCTATATCCACGAAACAATCATTAATTTGTCCAAGCACGGTCGCCTCATCTCCATGTACAAGTCGATCTCTCTGCAGATCTCGCTCGTCAACCGATTGCTCGGTACGAAGAAATCAAAGCAAAATGAAGTGGACCAGCACGGGGAATTGATCGAAGCACTCAAGAGCCGAGATCCGGAAGCGGCGGAGAAGATTATGCGCAGGCATATTTACCGCTCCTATTGTGAGTTCAAGGAATTGAACGGACTGTCAGCGGAAGACGAGGAAGAGCTCCTGCTCGTGGACTTTTAATCGTGTATCAAGGAACACAAGAGTACTCCAAGTAGAGAAATTTACCGTCCAGTCACATTTGACTAGGGCGTTTTTTTTGACTTTAAAGGAGTATAAGTAAGTTCCGGGGCCCCCACAAAGTAGTAGGATTTCGCTTCGAAGGCCCACTTCACTTTGTGGGGTGATTTGTCGAATGAAGCAAGTAAATATTCGTTGACATTAAATATTATATATAATATATTGTGTGTAATTAATGGTGGTAAATAATACTGGGGAGGGTATTAACTTGACTCATCCGAACGAACATCCTTCCATCTCTATCTTAAGAGATATGATTCGCATTCAAAGTGTAAACCCCCATTATGGAACTGATGCTTCGGGTGAAGCTGGGATGTGCGATTATTTGGAAGCTAGATTAAGGAAACGGGGCATCTCCGTTCGTAGACAGCATGTAAGGCCTGGACGGGATAATCTGATCGCGGAGCTTCGCGTGGGGAAACCTGAGAACACTCTTCTGCTTGAAGCTCATATGGATACAGTTTCATTGGGCAGCATGGTCGATCCTCTTAACCCTATCATTCGCGATGGGAAAATGTATGGCCGCGGTTCATGCGATACGAAGGCGTCCTTGGCAGGCATGGTATATGCGCTGGAACAGTGCGCCGAGCATCCGGAACGGCTTGCAAATGACCTAGTACTGTGTGCAGCCGTCGATGAAGAGCATGAATATCAAGGCTTGCGAGCTTTTCTGGAGCTGGATATGCCGTTTGCAGGTGCAGTAATAGGTGAACCGACGGAGATGGGCATTGTCATCGCACACAAAGGATGCTCCAGATTCGCTGTACATACGCATGGTGTTGCCGCTCACAGCTCGATGCCGGAGAAGGGGAATAGTGCCATCTATCAGATGATGGAGGTGCTGCGGTTCATCCGCGAGCAAGTGGAGCCAGAGCTGGCCGAACGTGCACACCCGTTATGCGGCAAGCCAACGATTGCGGTAGGAACGATAGTAGGCGGGACGCAGATTAATATCGTGCCAGAATCGTGCGTCATCCAAGTGGACCGCCGAATCATTCCCGGTGAATTCGCGGATGAAACGATGCTGCAGTTCGAAGATCAGCTACGAGCTTTCACGACTGGCAAGGGCGTGGATTTCTCAATCGAGCCGCTGTTGCTGGATTGGGCACTTGATACGCCGGCTCATACCGGGATCGTACAGTATGCGAGACTTGCCGCCGAGTCATTAGGGCTCCCGTCTGCACTCATCGGCGTGCCGTATGGAAGTGACGCGAGCAAGGTGCTTCGCAAAGGGATTCCGTCTATCGTATACGGGCCTGGTTCGATTGCACAAGCGCATTCCAGGGAAGAGTGGGTTCCCGTGGAGGAAGTGGGTCAGGCTGCGGAGTTTTACTTGCATCTGGCGCAAACGTTCATGAGTGGTCAGTTGGATGGGACGGAGGGAAGTGGGGGATGAAGCTGTGCGATCGGGTTTATCTGGTAGGGAGCGGCAAGCATGGGATGGAGCTGACGCATCCGATGGACTGCAATGTGTACTTGCTGGACGGAGGAGACGAGTGTGCGCTGATCGATGCTGGAAGTGGAGTCGAGCCGGAACGAATCGTGGCGCAGATTGAAGCCGCTGGGTTCTCGATGTCCAGTGTAAAGAAGCTGTTGCTTACTCACATGCATGGAGACCATGCGGCAGGGGCGTTATTTTTCCAGCAACGGTATGGGATGCACGTGTATGCTTCTGCCGAAGGAGCGCCTTGGCTGGAGCAGGCCGACCATGAGCGTACGAGCTTGAATGCGGCGATAGGAGCTGGGGTGTACCCGGAGCATTTCGAATTTCCAAGCTGTCCGGTTAGCGTGAGATTGAACGAAGGAGATCGGGTACAGGTCGGTCAGTTGGAGCTGGAAGTATGGGAGACGCCGGGACATTCTCGAGGGCATGTCAGCTATATGATGATGGAAGACGGTCAGCGATCGATTTTCTCAGGAGATGTACTGTTCGGAGGAGGGAAGATCGTCCTTCAGTCGATATGGGATTGCAGCATTCAGGATTATAAAGCAACGATCGAGAAGCTGCATAGGGGCGGAATAGAGCGATTGTTCCCGGGACACAGCACATGCTTGTTAGCCCGAGCCGACCGGCATATCCAGATCGCCTACGATGCGTTCGCTCGTCTGGAGCTGCCACCCAATCTATAGATCTAGGAATAACAGAGAAACAGAAATAGGGAATATGGGGAAGCGAGGAAATCAGATGGATGCTTTACTTAGTAAATCGAATTTTATTGGCTTGGACGATATCGTCTGGCTTTACAGCGGAGCGGAGACGCCTCCCTATAGCGGCGGTATGGATGCGGTCCAGCAATATATGCTGAATCGCCGCCAAGGCCCGATCGGGCGCGAGTTGAACTCGGCTGTGGAACAGTCGTTAAGAGACAATCTGGCTCAGCTCCTTCATGGGACATCCGAGCAGATTGCGTTGATGTCTAACGCCTCGGAGGCTATTTGCTCGGTTGCGCTCGGGCTGCCGCTGCAAGCAGGAGACAACGTCGTCATTCATGAGCTGGAATTCCCCTCCGGGGTTCTTCCTTGGCTTACACTAAGGGAGAAAGGCATAGAAGTGCGGGTCGTGCCGCATCAAGACTGGAATGTCAGCGCTGAACAGCTGCTGCAGCATGTGGATCAGCGGACCAAGCTCGTTTTTACAAGTCATGTGAGCTATATGTCTGGCGGGCGACTTGATTATAAGAAGCTGTATGCTCAATTGAAACAAACCGACACGCTGCTCTTCCTGGATGCAACGCAATCCCTTGGTGCTATTGATGTAGACGTGAGGCATACAGACTTGCTCGTTTGTAGCTCTTACAAGTGGTTGTTATCGGTTCACGGACTTGGCATTCTTGCCCTCAATCCCGACCGCACTTCGCATCTGCTTTCCAATTCGGTTGGATGGCGCAGTGTGTCCGACTTATTCAGCGAAACCCGCTTCGAACGGTATGAGCTTTACAAAGATGCTCGTCGCTTCGAACTGGGGTATCCCAGCTATCCTTCGATATATGCGATGAACGCTTCTACTGCGGCACTGCTTGACGTTGGCGTGGAACGCATCGAACATCACATCACCCAATTAAGCGGTCGTCTGATTGAGGGACTGCAGGCGAAAGGCTATTCCATTATGACGCCACGTGATCCGAATGAACGGGCAGGCAACATTAGCATTCGATGCCCTGACGGCGAAGGGATGGCAGGCCGATTATGCGAGCAAGGGGTCTACTTGTGGGGAGGTGATGGAAGAATTCGCGCATCGGTTCATCTGTTTAACGACAGCGAGGATATTGATCGGTTGATTGCGCTAATGCCGCATGCTGAAGCTTCGTCCTAATTCTATACTTCAATCTGCTTGCCTATATAAAAGGGGATGACACAATGAAAACGTTACGATGGGATGCTCCGAAAACAATGGAGTGGGTGACAGCCGAAAAGCCGCAGCCCAATGACACGGAAGTATTGATTCGGGTACAGACAGTCGGGATATGCGGCTCCGAGATCGAAGGTTATCTCGGCCATAACAGCCTGCGTATACCGCCGCTTGTGATGGGCCACGAATGCTTCGGCCACGTAGAGTCGGTCGGCACCTTAGCGGCGCAACGCGGCATCCGCCCGGGGCAGCCGGTCGTCATCAACCCGCTGCTCCGCTGTGGCGAGTGCTGGCATTGCCGGCGCGGCCTGCCGCAGCTATGCGGCGAACGCCGCCTGATCGGCGTGCACCGACCCGGCGCCTTCGCGCAGTGGGTCGTCGTGCCCGCCTCGGCCGTCGTGCCGGTGCCGGACGCGCTGCCGGCGCACCGCGCCGTGCTCGCCGAGCCGCTCGCGTGCTCGCTGCGCGCGGTGCGCCGTGCGCTGGACGGGCACGTGCTGCCGCACGTGCTCGTCCTGGGCGCCGGCGGCATCGGGCTGCTCGCCGCGGCTTGCGCCAAGCGGCTCGGGGCGGCGTCGGTGACGATCGCCGACGTGAACGAGGAGCGGCTGCGCATCGCGCGCGAGACGTATGCGGATGCCGTCATGAATCCGCAGAAGCAGGATCTGGCCGCTTACGCGCGCAGCCAGTACGGCACCGATGGCGTCGAAGTGATCATCGATGCCGCGGGTTTTCAATCGACGCGGGAAAGCGCCATCCGCGCGGTCAGCCCAGGCGGGACGGTGATGAACATCGGCCTCGGCATTGACCAGACCGAGTTGCCGATTAACGCAACGATTCGCAGTGAGATTCGCATGCTCGGGTCATTTTGTTACGCGGACCAGGATTTCGACGACGCGGTACGGTTGTTAGTGGACGGGGTCGTAACCGAAGAGGGTTGGACGGAAGTGCGTCCTCTCGCACAAGGAGCGGCCGCATTCGACGATCTGGTATCCGGGCGAGTTCATGCCGGTAAGATCATCCTGGAGCCGTGGTAAGCAAAGTAAGTAAGGTACGCCTTGGCATAGTACGCACCAATCCATAAAAAGTGAGCAACAGAGAGGGAGGTTCCCATGAATCGTAATGGAAAGCCAGTAAAAGTAGGAATCATCGGTCTGGGCAGTTGGGGATCGTGTCATCTGGAAGCATTTTCCTCAATGCCCGAAGTAGAAGTGGTCGCGATCTGCGACATCCGTGAAGAACGGCTCCAGCAAGCTCAGAGCCGATACGGTGTACCGCTCGTGACAACGGACTATGAGCGAATGTTCGCAGAGGCCGAACTGGACCTGGTGAGTGTATGCAGCCTGGAGAGTGAGCATCTACTGCCGACCCTGCAAGCGTTGGGGCGCGGCATCAATGTAATCGTTGAGAAGCCGATTGCGACGAATCCCGCATCCGCCCAACAAATGTGGAAGGCTGCCGTCGATAACGGAAAACACATCTTCGCCGGCCATCTGCTGCGCTTCGAGCCCCGATACGCAGCGATCCAGCATGCGATCGCGTCCGGGCGTCTCGGCGAACCTAAGAGCATGTTCTTCAAGCGGTCGCGTACTAGAGCGATGTTCCAGACCTATAAGCGGACACATACTGTGTACGAGTTGACCGTTCATGACCTGGATCTCGCGATCTGGTACGCCGGCAGCCGGGTTAAGTCGGTCAAGGCGTTCGGTCGGAATGCCGTAGACGAAGCGACCCCGGACATCCTGTGGGCGTCACTGGAATTCATCAACGGCTCGCTAGCCGTGCTGCACAGCAATTGGGCAACACCGGACGAAGCCGGTCTTGTGATGAACGATGCTGTTGAGGTGATCGGCACGAAAGCCACGGCCTGTTTCGACAATCTGGGCACGGGCCTGCAGTTTCTGGAATCGGCTGGCCGCCAATCGCCAGATCCATTCATACATCAAATGCTGAACGGAGCCGCATCCGGCGCATTGCGCGACCAGCTGCAGTACATATGCCGCAGCCTGCAATCGGGTTCGGATCCGGTTCATACCTCGTTCCTCGATGCGCTGCACGGCATTCAAGTGGCGGACGCGATCATCCGCTCGATCGAACATCAATGCGAGGTCCGCATCGAATAGAATGTGCTTGCGCCCCAACCGCACTGCTCGATCGAACGTGAGCGGCCGGAATTGAATAGGAGGTTACTGTCCAAATGAAGCGAATCGCTATGGGACTGCTCTCTATGTTGCTGGTAGGAACGACAGTGCTTGCAGGTTGCGCTGACAACGGCTCCAACTCAGCCAAATCTTCGATGAAGAATGGGAAGTATGATCCGCCGATTACGATTACGACAGCAGGAGAAACGCCGCAATCCGTCAAGTATGCGAGCGGAGACTCCGTAGATAACAACCCCTGGACCCGGGCATATGAGAAGGAATACGGCATCAAGGTGAAGACGTTATGGGAAGTCGACAAGGCCCAGCTCGATCAGAAAATAAACCTGATGATCGCTTCCGGCGATCTGCCTGATTTCTTCAAAGTGAACCCGGTTCAATTCAAACAACTGGCCGATGCTGGACTCATTCAAGATCTTACGGAAACGTACAACAAGAACGCTTCGGAAGGCGTCAAAACATTATTGAAAGAAGGCGGCGACCAGCCGATGAAATCGGCTACGATCGGCGGCAAATTAATGGCGATTCCGTTCACCGGTGGACCGATGGAGCGCTCTCCCGTGCTGTGGCTCCGCTACGATTGGCTCAAGAAACTGAACTTGCCGGAACCGAAGACGATGGACGATTTGTACAAAATCAGTGAAGCGTTCACGAATCAGGACCCCGACGGCAACGGGAAGAAAGACACGTTCGGCTTGGCGTTGGACAAAGATTTCACGGTGCTGAACGGTTTCGTCAACGGATACAAGGCGTACTTGGACATCTGGATCAAGGATGCATCCGGGAAGCTGGCGTACAGCTCCATCATGCCGGAGATGAAGACCGCGCTCAAGAAGCTGCAGGACATGTACAAAGCCGGCCAGATTGAGACCGATTTCGGAGCGAAGGCGAAGGCGAAGGTAGGCGAATCGTTGACGGCCGGGAAGATTGGGATGGCCTATTTGTCCCCATTCGACGTTCTGGCGTTCCAGGCTGGGGTAGATAAGGACCTGGCGATGGAGTGGAAAGCTTATGCGATTCCTTCGGTTGACGGTAAACCGGCGCTGAATCAAGTTGGGCTCGGCATCAACGGGTACTGGGTCGTCCGTAAAGGCTACGAGCATCCGGAAGCGATCTTGAAGCTGCTGGACTTCTGGTTGAATACATTCTACTTGAACAAATCGATGGACGTCCATTATCAGTACAACAACGACAAGGACACGAACCAGGAAATTTACATCATGAGCAAAATATTCGCCTACAAACCGTTCAAAAACACGGACGAAGCACTGCGCATCACCGAAGCGATGGAGTCGAAAGACACGTCCAAGCTGACCCCTGACGACAAAGGCGCCTACGACAACATGAACAAATATTTGAAGGGTGATCGGTCGTTCTGGTACTGGAACGCGATTTTCAATAAGGGCGGGTCCGCTTCCATCGAGCATTATTACAAGAACAGCAAACTGTACATGCTGAACGAGTTTTACTCCGCCCCCACGCCGAGTATGGCGGACAAGGGGCCGAACCTGACGAAAACGCAGCTGGAGACGTTCACGAAGATCATTACCGGCGCGGTCTCCATCGACGAATTCGACAAGTTCGTAGACAGCTGGAAGAAGCTAGGCGGCGACGAAATGACGAAGGAAGCAAACGACTGGTACGTTAAGAATAAGTGAAGCGCTCCGGGCAGGGAGGGGATCGTCTCCCCTCTCTCCTCCATTTCTACTCCACAGGCGGTGATGGACGTTGAAAGTGTCGAAAGGGTTCCGGCGCAACATTCCACTGCACTTGATGATATTACCGGGTTTCCTGCTCGTGCTGATCTACAGCTATGGGCCTATGTTTGGCATTGTGATTGCCTTTGAGCGGTACATACCGGCTAGAGGCTTTTTTGCATCTGAGTGGGTCGGGTTCAAGAACTTCGTCTACATCTGGAATATTCCCGATACACTGCAAGTGTTGGGCAATACCTTATTTATCGCGATTATGAAAATCATTGCAGGTCTGGTAGTGCCGATCCTCATCGCCCTGCTGCTGAACGAAGTGAGCCAGAAGCTGGTGAAGCGGGGGATTCAGACGATGATATATTTACCCCATTTCTTATCCTGGGTCATTCTGGGCGGCATCTTGGTCGATATTTTGTCTCCGATCAATGGCATCGTGAACAATACGTTGGGCTGGTTCGGGATACAACCGATCTATTTTCTAGGCAGCAACGGCTGGTTTCCTTATTTACTCGTCGCTTCGAACGAATGGAAGGAATTCGGCTTCAGCACGATCGTCTATCTAGCCTCGCTCACGAGCATTAATCCATCCTTGTACGAAGCAGCCGTTGTGGATGGGGCGAACCGGCTGAAGCAGACGTGGCACGTAACTCTTCCGGGTATGGCTCCGATCATTGTCCTTATGACGACGCTCAGTCTCGGAGGCATCCTGAATGCCGGCTTCGAGCAGGTGTTCAATCTGTACAGTCCTCAAGTGTATGAGAGCGGAGACATTCTGGATACGTATGTATACCGGATGGGGTTGATCGACATGCAGTACGGACCGGCTACGGCGATTGGGCTGTTCAAATCGGTCGTCTCCTTCTTATTCATCTCCTCGGCTTACTACTTGGCTTATCGGTTCGCGAAGTATCGAATATTCTAGTTCAGATAAGCTGAGGAGCGAGGGGAGGAACGGTTATGTTGTACGAAAAATCATTGTCTAGACGTGTATTCCAGGTGGTGAATTATACATTCTTGATCGTGCTCGCTTGCCTCTGTCTGCTGCCCTTGATCCATGTCTTTTCGATCTCTCTCAGCTCGAATGCTGCTGCTTCCGCCGGAGCGGTCAAGCTGTGGCCGGTCGATTTCAATCTGAAATCGTATCATTACGTGGCGGGCAAGGAGCAATTTTTCCAGGCGTTGTTTGTCTCGATCCGTAGGGTGCTGCTGGGTACGTTCCTCAACATGGCGCTTACCGTGCTGATTGCTTATCCACTTGCCAAGGACACTGCGGCGTTCAAGTCCCGGACGTTCTATTCCTGGTTCTTCGTTCTGACGATCCTGTTCAGCGGCGGTCTAATTCCTCACTACATGATTATCAAATCGACGGGGTTGCTCGACACGATCTGGGCGTTGGTGCTGCCTGGGGCAGTTCCAGTCTTTAATGTCATATTGCTGTTGAATTTCTTCCGGGGGTTGCCACGTGAACTGGAGGATGCTGCATTCATCGACGGTGCCGGTCACATGAGGACGCTGCTGCAAATTTTCATTCCGCTCTCGGCCCCGGCTATTGCCACGGTCGGCTTGATCACGGTAGTCAGCCATTGGAACGCTTGGTTCGACGGTCTTATTCTGATGAATTCACCGGCCCATTACCCGCTGCAGAGCTATTTGCAGACCGTGGTGACCAAAGACTATACGTCAGTCGGGATGGAAGAGCTGCGCGAGATGAAGGAGCTCTCAGACCGAACGATTAAGGCGGCGCAAATCTTCCTGGGCGCCCTGCCCATCTTACTGCTCTATCCGTTTTTGCAAAAATATTTTGTCAAAGGCATGGTGCTGGGAGGAGTCAAAGAATGAACGTGTATGACAAGCTTGGTGTCCGGACGCTGCTGAACGCGGCAGACTCTTATACAATCCTGGGCGGCTCGGTTATGCCACCGGAAGTCATGCAGGCGATGGAGGAAGCTAGCCGACATTTCGTGATGTTGGAGGAGCTTCATGATCGGGTCGGGGAGGAATTGGCGCGGTTGACGCGCAACGAAGCGGCGATGGTGACGAGCGGGGCGTCTGCGGGTTTAGCCATTGCGACGGCGGGACTTGTTACGGGGCGTGACATTACGAAGACACGGAAGTTCCCTCATCTGGAGGGTATGAAGGATGAGGTTATCGTGCTGCGCTGTCAGCGCAATGGGTTCGATCTGGCGATCAGCCAGACTGGTGCGAAGCTGGTAGAGGTGGGCGATGTCGAGTCTACATTCGATTGGCAGCTGGAGGCTGCTATCGGTGAGCAGACGGCTGGCGTGTTCTACTTCGATTCGACGACATACAGCCGGGGCGCGTTGCCACTGGACACCGTCATCCGGATCGCCGCCGCGCGCGGTGTCCCGGTTGTAGTCGACTCGGCGGCACAGTTGCCGCCGATGGACAATTTGTGGCGCTACACGGAGATGGGCGCCGATCTGGTTATATTTTCCGGCGGCAAGACGCTGCGCGGGCCGCAGAGCAGCGGCTTCATCGTCGGCCGCCGGGAGCTTGTTGCCGCGTGCCGGCTGAATGCCGGGCCCGCGATCTCCATCGGCCGACCGATGAAGGTCGGCAAGGAGGAGATGTGCGGCCTGCTGGCCGCCGTCGAGCGCTATGTCGGTCTCGACCACGCTGCCGAGGAGCTGCGCTTCGAGGCGATGGTCGAGCGGGCTGTGCGCGAGCTGGCGGCTTGCGGGTACCGCACGCGCCGGGTGTACCCCGGCCCGACGGGGCAGCATTATCCGCGGGCGGCAGTATCGGCTGGCGAGCGGATGACGGGTGCGGAGCTGCAGCGGCGGCTTGCGGAGGGTGCGCCGTCGGTTTGGGTGGCGCACGCGCCTGAGATGAATTGGGATTGTAGCGGCGGTGCTAATTTCAGATTCGATGGTATCTTTCTTAACCCGCTTCATCTGAGTGATGACGATTTCGAACTTGTGCTGAATCGAATGAAAGCATTAATCGCTGAATCGGAGGAGATCTCGCCATGAACAAGAAGAAGCTGCGTGTTGCCGCTATCATTACCGAATATTGGGACATTTCGCATGCGGACGTGATCGTGACCAAGATGCTCGAGGGATTCCGTCTAGATGGGCGTAAGATTACGTCGACGCTTGAAATTGTCGCGATGTACGTCGATCAGACTCCCATTCAAGACATGAGCCGCGATTTGTCGCTGAAGCATGGATTCCCAATATACAAGACCGTTAGCGAGGCATTGTTATGCGGCGGGAATGAATTCGCCGTGGATGGCATCATTATTATAGGAGAGCATGGTGCCTATCCGAGCAATGAGCTGGGGCAGACCTTGTACCCTCGACGACGGCTGTTCGAGGATTGTCTGCAGGTTATGCTGGAGAAGGAACGGGTCGTCCCGGTCTACTCGGACAAAGGCTTTGCCGTCGTTCACGAGGACATCGTATGGATGTACGAACAGATCAAGCGCCATCATATCCCGTTCATGTCCAGCTCCGTCATCCCGTTCGGCTGGAGACATCCGGTGCACACTCCGTTCCCGAACGGCGCTCCGCTGCATCGGATGTTCGGCTTCGCTTACGGCTCACTGGAACGCTATACGTACCATGCGCTGGAGATGATGCAATGCCTGGCGGAGAATCGCGCATTTGGGGAGACGGGGATTGACCGAGTCCGAGCATTCAAAGGGAAGCAGGCGATTCACAAGCTGCTGTCCGATGACTGGCGAGTGTTGTACGAGTCGCTAGGCGGCTTCATTAACTTGCGAGATGTCGATACGTTCCCGCATAGTCTGGTCGTTCCGGTCTTCTTCGAGCTGGATTATGCAGATGGACTGACGTCGGGCATCCTGTTCGCCGATCCGCTCACTTACAAGCCGGAAATCCAACGATTCGTCTCTACATACCAAGTGGCTCCAGGCGAACAGCCGATATGCCACGAGTTCCGGATCCAGGATCAGAAACCGTACATGCACTTTGGCCGACTTGTGTTGGAGATTGAGCGCTTCCTGCATACGGGGCACGCGCCGTTCCCCGTTGAACGGTCACTGCTGACGACTGGTGGACTGGATGCCCTGATGCAAGCGCACCATTATGAGCGGGAGATCGAGACTCCGCATCTGAGCGTGAAGTATTAAGCTAACGCTGGAGGGAATCTCACGAGATGAACACGCACGGGCATAGTCAGGGGCGTTTACAGTGGAGCAATCCGAAAACGAGGCTGTCGATTCATTGTTGATTGAAGCAAAACGGCCGTTCCAAGTGAAAAAGGACCCCTTAGCTCAAACATCTTGTTTGAACCTCCCTGATTGTATAAGGGATTCAGTGGTGGGGAGGTTCAAGCCAAAACTCGCCGGGGTCCTCTTTTTCACTTTCCACTCCTGTGTCCACAATGAATCGACAGCCTCGAAAATCGTCTTAAAACATAACTTCCGGCCTCGGAGCGGGCTGTAAGATGGAAAAACCGTATTACAGCGTGACTTCCGGTCACCGAAGGAGCTGTAAGACGGAAAAATCGTCTTGCAGCATGACTTTCGGCCTCCGAAGGAGCTGTAAGACGGAAAAACCGTATTACAGCGTGACTTCCGGTCACCGAAGGAGCTGTAAGACGGAAAATCGTCTTGCAGCATGACTTCCGCCCTCGGAGTGGGCTATAAGACGGAAAAACCGTCTTGCAGCATGACTTTCGGCATCCGAAGGAGCTGTAAGACGGAAATATCGTCTTGCAGCATGACTTTCGGCCATTGAAGGAGCTGTAAGACGGAAAAATCGTCTTACAGCGTGACTTTCGGCCATTGAAGGAGCTGTAAGGCCGAAAACGAAGCTGTCGATTAACTGTGAACAAGAGGAGTGGAGAGTGAAAAAGAGGACCCTGGCGAGTTTTGGCTTGAACCTCCATACCGCTAAATCCCTTATACAATCATAGGAGGTTCAAACAAGATGTTTGAGCAGAAGGGTCCTTTTTCACTCGGTACGGCCGTCTTAGCCTCTATCAACAGTTTATCGACAGCCTCAAAACCGGCCTTACAGCTGTGTCGGTATACGCTTGTGCCGACTAGCCCTTGACACTACCAAGAATAATGCCCTTCATAAAAAACTTTTGCAGGAACGGGTACACGAGCAGAATCGGCAACGCCCCGAGAAAGATTTGCGCCGCGCCGAACGTCTTGTTCGAGATCTGCTTCAGCAGGGCGTCGTTGGTCAGCGATTGCACCGCAAGATCCTGCATAATGACTACGGTTTGCAGATAGCTCTGGAGCGGGTACTTGTCAGGGGAATTCATGTAGATGATTCCATCGAACCAGGAGTTCCAGTGGCCGACCATGGAGAATAAGGTCAACGTGGCCAATGCTGGCAGGGACAGCGGGACGAATAGCTTCCACAGCACCGTATAGTGGCCGGCTCCGTCCATGAACGCCGATTCCTCCAACTCTCGTGGCAACCCGCGGAAGAAGTTAAGCAGCAGCACGACGCTGAATACCGGGACGGCATTAGGGATGATCAGCGCCCATATGGTGTTTAACAGTCCAGTCTTCTGGATGACCATATAGGTCGGGATCAAGCCGCCGCCGAACAGCACCGTGATGAAAAAAATCCATACGTACACCGAACGAAGACGGAACACTTTCGTTTCCTTGGACAACGGATAAGCGGTAAGAATAATCATGAGCATGTTCAATGAGGTGCCAAGCAATACCCGTTTCACTGAAATGATGAGAGCGTGCAGGAATTCCTTTTTCTCTAGCACATATTGATAAGCGCTCGTGTTGAACCCAATCGGCCACAACTTGACTAGTCCTGCTCCGGCTGCTGTGCTATTGCTTAGCGATACGGCCAGTACATGAACGAGTGGGAGGATACAGACGAGCGACAACACAGCCAGCAATGTGTAATTGATGATAACAAACAGCCTTCTTCCGTAAGAAGGGTTCTCCACCATTGTCCAGCCCTCCTTAGAAAATGCGATAGTTGGCTAACCGGTAAGCGAGCCAATAGGATACGGTGATGAGAAAGAGGGAAATAACAGATTTGAGCACGCCAACAGCTGTTGCAAGGCTGTATTGCGATTGCTGCAAGCCCATGCGATACACCATTGTGTCGATGATATCACCTGTTTCGTACACCTGGGGGCTGTACAGAATGAACACCTGCTCGAAGCCAGCATTCAGAATGTTGCCTAGGCTTAGTGTAACGAGCAATACGATGATCGGGCGCATGCCGGGAAGGGTAATATGCCATGTCTGGCGCCACCTTCCGGCCCCGTCGACTACAGCGGCTTCATAGAGAGTCGGATCGATGCTCGTTAAGGCAGCCAAGTAGACGATCGTGCTGAAGCCGAACTCTTTCCATTCGTTCGAGAACACAAGGACGTAACGGAACCAGTTGTTATCACCTAAGAAGTAGATCGGTTCCGTTCCGAACAAGCCAAGCATCTGATTCACAAGTCCTTTGGTCGGAGACAATATATCGATCATAATTCCTCCGACAATGACCCAGGACAAGAAATGAGGCAAGTAGATGAGGGTCTGTACACCGCGTTGAAACCATTTTTTCGTAATCTCATTTAATAGCAGCGCAGTCACGATAGGCATAATGAGGCCAATCACGATTTTCATAACTGCGATTATTAGCGTGTTCCAGAACACAAGCGCGGTGTCGGGCAAGGCGAACAAGTACGTATAGTTGCTCAGCCCAACCCACTCCGATTTCAGAATGCCAAGAGTCGGCATGTAGTTCTCGAATGCCATCAGAATCCCAATCATCGGGCCGTAGTGATAGATGACAATGATCAATAAGCCCGGAATGATCATGAGATGAAGCGGCGATTCCTGCCTGAGTTTATTCAGCATGTGTCTTGCCTCCGTTTTCCAGCGAGCGAGTGCCTTTCCGTGTAAAAAAGGAGGAGGGAGGACCGAACCTGATCCGAGCCTGGTGTGACAATGACCCGAATCTGGTCTGATCCGGCTGCAACGGGTCTGAACTCAGTCCGACCCGATCCGAATCTGGGTTGCCCCTGGTCAGCATCTAGTCCGAGTACGAACTGATTCCGGTCGCTCCTCCCTTGATCTTCAAGCCATTACTTACTCTTGAACCAGTCGTTTACTTCCTTGGTAATCTCATCTCCACCGAGCTTTTTCCAATCACTAACAAACTGGTCGAAGGTGTCGAGCGGCGCACCGAGAATGATCTTGGTCATCGTCTCCAATTCCATCTTCTTCAGGTTGGCGTCCTTCTGGACCATAGCAGGAGTCGGTATGGTTATGAACTGGTCGGGCATGAACTGGTTGTTCTTCACGTAATTGTTCACGATGTCTCCGGAACCGCCGGGGCCGCTGCGTGCATTGTTATACCATTGCTCCACTTCACCGGCCTTGAATTTCAGGATGTTCTGATACACCTCCCGTTCTTCCGGGGTTAGCTTGGCGAGATCGGCGGCAGCGGCCGGTTTGTCGCTCTTCAACAGGGGCTCCAGATGTGTCGTGATTTGCGCGTTTTTGAACGTCTTGTAGATTTTCACCGGGGCATTCATCCAGTTGGAAATTTTCGTATCGATGTCGTAGTTGTATTGTTTGTAAATATCATCGGATGTGTTCTCATAGAAATACTTCAACCACAATTCCGTGATCTTCAGCACCGCTTCCGGGTTTTTCGTCCCTTTCTTAACGACCCAGATTCCATTGTTGAATAGATTGAGCGGATGCTGCAGCTGAGTCGGACTGCTGTCGATCGAAGGAACGGAGTAAGGGATCCACGCATTTTTAGGCGTTTGTGTAGAGAGAGGAGAGTTAGCCGAGCTGATCCCACCGAACGTCATGCCGATCTTGCTGCTGCCGTAGCTTTCGGTAACCTTAGGTCCGTCCTTGACTCCGAACTCGCGATCGATTTGACCATTCTTGAACATGTCCTGCAGCTTGCCAAGCGCGGTTTTCATTTCCGGCTGAATGCTGCTATAGACGAGACTGCCGTCCTTGCCTTTGATCCAGATTCCTTTGTAGGCGTGGAAGCCGTTCATGAAGCCGGTCGCCATGTTGATATCTTTGTCCATAGCCAAACCGAACGTGTCCGCTTTCCCATTACCGTCAGGATCTTTAGTTGTAAACGCTTCCGAAATAGCGAGCACATCGTTCATCGTCTTGGGTCCAGGCAAGTTTACTTTCTTAAGCCAATCTTCGCGAATCCATAATATCGGCACGGATTCCTTGGCGACTCCGGTGAACGGAATGCCCATCATCTTCCCATTAACCTTGGTCGCTTCGAGCGGTTCAGGCCCGGCATCCTTGATTACCTGTTTAACTAATTCTGGCGCGTATTGCTGGTACACACTCGTGAGATCCTCGATCATGCCGGCTTTGACCAGTTGAGCGAACTGCTTCGTATTCGCCAGAAAGAAGTCGGGAATATCGCCGGAAGCAATCATCAGGTTCGTCTTTTGCTCCAGCTCGGCGGAAGGAACTTCCCATAAAGTCGTAAGCTTGATGCCAAGTTTGTCTTTCAAATAACGGGTCCAGGGGTTGTTGTTCATGTCATCTCCCTGATTGTACTTCGGTACGCCGTAGGTGAAGTTGACCGTCTTGAGCTCAACCGCCGGTTCGAATTTGTCTGGCATTCCTTTGGCGGCGGCCGGTGGTTCCGACGGTTTCACTGACGTTTCCGGCTTGAGTAGGCTCTCTGTTGGTTTACTCGACCCGGACGTGCACCCCGTAAAGACGATGGACATCGCTATTCCCAGCATGCAAACAGTTTTGACTTGCTTCATCGTTGAGATCACTCCCTCTTAAAATGTTGTATAGCGGTTAACCACATCGCTTACGATTTCATCTTGGCATGGTGAGGGATTGGGGGCTAGCTGTAGTTTTCGATGTTATTAACCTTTTCGGCAGTAAACTGGAAGTGCATATTATGTGGGCAAATGAATATTGCGCTTGAATCTGGTTTTGCTAAGCTAGCTATGTGCGATGAATTTCATTCTAAGGAGGAAAGACCGGATGGTTGAAAAGCTACCTTTCCCTTATAAGAAAAATTTGCTGTTGTTTAAACTGTTAGCTGCTTTCTTTGCGGTTATCGTCTTGCTCGTCTCCTTTAATGTAATCTCTTACACTTATTTCAGCAATAACATCCAGCAAGAGATTATTCGCTACAACACCCAGAATTTGACGAATACGGTGGAACGGTATGAGAATCATTTGCAAATTATTCAAGGGGCGGTTACGAGACTGTTTTTCAATCAAAAGGTGCTTCTGCTGAACGAGCTCGGCCACTCGGAGCAATTCGATCCGGTCAATCAGGTCGTGGAAGAAATTCAGAATATTCTCCGCAACGAGCAGTTGTATCTCGACAACCTGATCATCCTCTATGAGAAGAATGGCTTCGTTGTCGAGCGCAACGGGCCAAGCCAGCTGAACCAAATGTTCGGCAGTTATTACAGCAGTAAGGACTACAGTCCAGAGTTTTGGCGCAGCCAGCTGCTACAGAATTATAAATCTAAAGTATTCCCGCAATCCGTCTTCAAGCTGTCCTCCAGCAACTCGAGTGCTAACTTGATTCCAGTCATCTTCAAGAGCAAAGTGAACGACGAGTTCTATATCGCAGCGATGCTTAATGCGAACCAACTATTCACAGCGTTTCACAATTCGGTCAACAACCGCTTCTATATTGCCGATGCTTCCGGTCAAATCCTATACCATTCCAACAATGATCCGTTATCCACCACTATTATGTCGAAGCTGGGGGGCGGACGGAATGAGCTGGAGCTCGATGGCAATTACTATTTCTACCATACCAGCACCATAAGCGGGTTAACCTACATTAACGTAATCCCTAATACGACGATTGCGGAAGGCATGTCTCAGCTGAACCTTGTGTTGATAGCGCTGCTGCTGGGGGCGGTTCTCATCAGTATCGTCGTCTCTGTCGTCGTTAGCTTCAAATTCAACAGCCMGATTCAAGCAATCATCTCCAGCATCCAGCGGACGGCCCCGGACAGCTCGCTTCGCAGCAAAATCGTCGAATTCAATGTGATCCATAACAAGATCAATCAGATGATGAAGACGAATCAGGATATAAGTCTCGACTTGAATCGGAAAAATTCAGAGCTGAAGCAGCTTGGTTACATTCGGATGGTCAAAGAAATTCATCCTGATACAGGCGGTCTCACAGGTGCGAACAAACCGTTCTACATGATCGTATTTCACCTAACGATGCAGCAAGCATTCCATGAGTTAACCAGCGAAGAGCAGACTAGAGCCGTGTATTATCTGAAAGAATTCATCAGCATTTCCATTGCGGAAGTGTTCGGAGATACGATCACCTTACAGATGGAGAAGAATCAAATCTTATCCTTAATATTCATGGAGGAGGAATACCCGGCGTTTATTCAGCATTTGGAGCGGCTTAAGCAGTTGTTCGATAATGACAAAAGCTACTGCTGTCTTACGATTGCAGTGAATCCGGTCCTATATCGCACTGAACAATTTGCATCCGCTTACAAGCTTACTTCTGACATGACCCGGCAGCGGCTGTTGAATGATGAGACTCAGATCATTACCAGATGGACACCACCGCAGACGGAGATCGTCTGGTTCCTTCCTGCTCATGAGCAGGAATTCATCGCTAATCTGCAGGCGGCCCAAGGTCAACAAACCATTGCGATTGTAACGAGACTGTTGCAGCGGATGGAGAAGAAGGAAGCCTGGCAGCTGGATTACGTCGATCTTGCCCGAGAGATTGTGGACAAAACCGTCAGGACGCTGGCAGCAATGAACTTGGATATCAGCCCTATGCTTGGTGAGAACGGATATAACCGTCAGTTGGAAGGCTTCACTTCGGTTCAACAATATATCGCGTTTTTCGAGCATTTTCTGACAAATATAGTGAATGTGATCATGGAGAAACGGGAAGATCACGATGCGATTCTGGCATTCTTGCTGGATTATGCGAGCCGGCATTACAACGAAGATATGTCGCTTGAGACGGTTGCGGATAAGCTTAGTTTGTCGTCCGGCTACGTATCCAAGTATTTCAAGGAAAAGACCGGCAGTAATTTCTCCGATTTCCTCAACGAGCTGCGTATTCAAAAGGCTAAGGAGTTGCTTCAGTATTCTAATTGTAAAATTCAGGATGTAGCGAGTCAGGTCGGCTACTTCAATGTCAACTCGTTCATTCGCATGTTCCGTAAGGTGACGGGAATTCCACCTGGGGAATACCGCAGGATGAACCTCATTCCAATGAGCACGACTTATGATTCTGCCTTCCAGCAGGATGCTTAACTTAGGTTTTGGGATTGAAACCATACAACATATTTCATGGGATGAGGAAAGGAAGGGACAGGAACATGGAACAGCGTTACGCATTTCGCAAAAGGTTAGAGGCCGTGCACAAGCCGGACCGCCGCAACTCGGAGACACAGGTGGCACCGAACGAGGCCGAAATTGACGACAGTTGGTTTATACAGTATACAGAGGGGGCTGATCCCTCCATCGTACACGTGGCCAAAGACTTGCAGGATTACTTGTTCGTCAGCATGGGCGTTTCTGTCCGTCTGCGGCTTGTAAGCTCGCTTGAGGAGGGACTGGGTGAGGTTGAGAAGTGCATCCTATTGGGGACCCGGGATGAACTTCCTTCGATAGGTGCTTTACTAGGAGTAGCGAGAAGCTATCGAATCGTATCGGACCTTAATCATATAATCGTTTGTGGATTCGATGCGAGAGGCGTAGGTCAGGGCAGTTTCTTCTTAGAAGACCTGATGAACCTCAGAGAAGCTCCGATAATCGCCCAGCAGGATACAACGCGCGAACCGATATTTTCCCCGAGAATGGCCCATTCCGGCTGGGGACTCGATCAATTCCCGAATGCACACCTGAACGCAATGGCCCATGCCGGCATCGATTCCGTTCTAGTCTTCGTGGAGGATGTAGATAAGAGTCCGGATGGCTATCAGGACTTCAACAATTTGGTGGACCGGGCCGACCTACACGGCCTCGACGTCTACATGTATAGCTACTTGAAGAGCACCAAACATCCTGACGAACCAGACGCAGAGACTTACTACGATGGGACGTACGGTAAAATATTCAAAGCGTGCCCGCGCTTCAAGGGCGTCATCTTCGTTGGAGAATCGTGCGAGTTTCCGAGCAAGGACCCTAATACGACCGGCGTCCTCCGGCTGGATTGGCCTGCGGACAAACCGAAGACGAAGCCGAGTCCGGGCTGGTGGCCTTGCACCGATTACCCGCAATGGCTGAACATGCTGAAGAAGGTGATCCGCAAGCATAATGCCGAAGCCGACATCGTGTTCTGGACGTATAACTGGGGTTGGGCACCAGAAGAAGAACGATTGAGACTGATCCGGTCAATTCCGGAGGACATCACGTTGCAGGTTACTTTCGAGATGTTCGAGCAGTTAAAGCATGAACATGTTACGAATGTATGCGTGGATTATACCGTTTCCTTCGAAGGACCCGGTCGATACTTCAGCAGCGAGGCGGCTGCCGCTCACGAACGCGGACTGAAGTTGTACACGATGAGCAACACGGGCGGCCTCACCTGGGACATCGGCGTCATCCCGTACGAGCCGGTTCCCTTCCAATGGGCAAGAAGGCACGCTGCGCTAATCAAAGCCCACGAAGACTGGGGTTTATCTGGACTGATGGAGACGCACCACTTCGGCTGGTGGCCATCCTTCGTCAGCGAATTGACGAAATGGACGTACTGGAAGCCGAGTCCTCCGCTTGAAGAGACGTACGCAGCTCTCGCCCGGCGCGACTTCAGTGAAGAAGCCGTTCCCCATGTACTTAGCGCCTGGCAGCATTGGAGCGACGGCATACGGGATTACGTCCCGACGAATGAGGACCAGTATGGTCCGTTCCGGGTAGGCCCGTCCTATCCGATGGTGTTCCGACAAGGGGTGAAGATGCCGGCCTCTTGGCATGCGATGTTCGGCAACGAAATCGTATCTACGAACTATGCACCTGCGGAGAGTACTCGCCAATCGCTCGGCATTTCCCGCTTCGAGGTGGAGATCCGCAGCCTGGAGCGAATGGCGGATCGTTGGCGGCAAGGCAACCGCAGCCTCGAAGAGGCGATCCGGCTTACGCCTGAACGTAAGCATGGGGAAGCGGAGCTGTTGCTCGGACTGAACCGATTCATCGTGCTTGCTGTGCAGACGACGATCCATATGAAGAACTGGTGGTTGTTGAAGCAGCTCCTGTTTCAGGAGCCGGACGCTCAGAAAGCGAACGCCATTCTGGTCGAGATGATAGCTCTAGCCGAACGGGAAATTGCCAATGCTGAGGCGGCGATCCCGTTAGTCGAGAACGACTCCCGACTAGGCTGGGAGCCTAGCATGGATTATATGACCGATGTGGAACATCTCAATTGGAAGATAGCCCAGGTGCGTTCGGTGCTAGATAACGAGATTCCGGATTACCGCAAGGCGATTGCCCTTACTGGTAGTTTGCTGCATTCCTAGTGGTAGAGTTGCTATATCTGAACTATGAAAAGCGCCTTCGGGCGCTTTTTTTCATTCCTCTAGCTCACTTGTAACCTGTATGGATAGACTGGTAGAAAACGGGGGTGGGGTAAGCTTCGCTTGTACTACCCCAATGTGGGGAGTCACTAGTTATGTATATTTAGAATCTAGGTGTGAATATTAAAACTTAAATATGCATTGTCATCTATGCTCTTATCATCTCAGAAAAAATTCATCGTACCACCGTGGCCATGATCGGTGGGCTTCTCATTGTTGCACTTGGCATCGTGGACCAAGAGACAGCAATGCATCATATAGATTTCAACACAATTGGTCTCTTGATAGGTATGATGATCATCGTGAGCATAACCGCTGACACGGGACTATTTAAACCAACGATCATGTTCATGTTCTATTCCGAGCATCCTAACATGGAACTATCGAAATTGCATAATGACAGATTGGATCCTATCATTAGCTCAGAAAGCGCTGTCAATGAGAACATTTGTTTGGTATAATCAATTCATACAAACGTTCTTATTTTTTTGATGTGGGAAGGCAGGCAAGAGCCGATAAATCTGATTACATGTTTAGAAGCGGCAGGATCATCTATTACCATTTCAACCCTATCGAGAATCAGGAAAGGAGGAGAAAACGAAGTGATCCGATGTGTGAAAACAGCGTTTCAAACTTCAAAAGCCAATCAGGATCGATTATTTGAGTGCAATCGCATTTCAGCACAAATTTGGAATGAGTGCCTATCTCTTGCCAAGGACTTTGCCACCCAACACAACGGAAAATGGATTGGAAAAACAGAACTTCAAGCAACATTGAAACATCGATTTCCCTTGCATTCACAGTCCATACAGGCGGTTAGCCATAAATATGTATTTGCCCGAGACAGCGCAAAACAGAGTAAAAGCAAAGGGTTGAATAGCAAGTACCCCTACAAGAATAAAAAGGTTTTCAATACGAAATGGGTAGACAAATCGTTMAAGATAGAAGGCAATGTGATTGAACTGAGTTTAGGTATTCAAGACGGGAAACGACAACGACCGATCCAAATCACCGTACCTCACTTGCCTACTGCAGAAATCAAAGAAATTGAACTTGTGTTTGACCGGAAACTGATGGTAGCCATGAGCTATGAAGATGGGAAAGCAGCAACGGAAAACCAAGGAAATCAAGTTGTTGGTGTTGATTTGGGTGAAATTCATTCCATCACAGCGACGACCACAGAAAACAAAGCTGTCATCATCACAGGAAGAAAAGTAAGGAGCATACAC
>NZ_JBFUIX010000094.1:0-23290 GCF_056401635.1 Paenibacillus sp. P4_E11
GCGTGTGGGGAGGGAGTGAACAGGAGGTTCCACCCGCTGTTGAAATCGATTCCTTTGATTGAAATGTTGTCGTGGTTAGGAATCGGTTTCAAAGGCGGACGCTTCGCTTCTCCACTCTCCTGCTCACTCCCTTTTTGTTCTTCTTTCCTTCAAGGAGTTACCTTTGTCCGTACGCTCCGCGTCCGGTTTTTCCGAGTGGAATCTTCTGATGCCGGTCCCAAGACCCTCAGAGATTAGAAGCAAAGCTCCCTGCGGCTTCTTTGCGACTCATACGTGCCCAGAATAATTTCCAGCGAGTGTCTGCCATCCTCACCAGTAACGATTGGGGGACGCCCCTCCAGCACAGCAAGCGCCATGTCACGGATTTGGATGCAATGCCCGTCCGGCACGACTTGAAACGGAGGGAAAACCGGGATTTCCACTTCTTCTCCCAAGATGTCCAGCTGGGTGATTTCGTCGCCTGTTAGGACGATTGTCCCTTTATCCCCGTGAAGAACAATTCGGTGATCCGGTTGACGATAGGCTGTTGTTGTGGCTTCGATCGAGCCCAACGCTCCACTCTTGAATTGCAAAGCCGTTACAGCGGTATCCTCCACCTCGATATCCCGGAGCACGCTGCGGGAAAACCCCTTCAAGGACTCCACCGGTCCAGCCAGCCATTGCAGCAAATCAATTGTGTGAATGCCCTGATTCATCATCGCCCCGCCGCCGTCCATCGCCCAAGTGCCTCTCCAACCCGCACTGTCGTAATAAGCCTGGTCGCGATAAAACTTCACATATCCCGAACAAAGGCTCAGCTTCCCTAGCCGACTTTCTTCGAGAAGCTGTTTCACGAATCGCGACGCAGGCGACATCCTCCGCGGGAAGATCGTCGCCAGCTTCACGTTATGAAGCTCGCACGCTTCGATCATCCGATCGACGTCTTCGAGCCGGATGGCCATCGGCTTCTCACAGATGATATGCTTGCCGGCCTGTGCGGCTTCAACCGTTTGATCAGCATGCATGCCGCTTGGTGTACATAGGCAGACGACGTCAATATCGGTCTGATCCAGAAGCTCCGCATAACTCGTGTAAGCACGGACGCCGTATTTGTGTGCATATTCTGCCGCCCGTTCGGCGTTGGCATCGCATACGGCGACCAGCTCCGCCTCAAACGCGTCTTCGATGCCCTTGAAGTGACTGAAGGAGATGCCGCCACAGCCGACGACGGCAAATCTTACTTTCGTTTGTTCAGTTGTTGTCATAGCGTTCCCTCGCTTCATTTGGTTTAAAGTGTAAGTGTGTTAATTGCTTCAGCTTTCTCATCTGCCTCCACAGCTGCCTTGCTTGCTTCCAAGATGTCTCTATGTGCAATCAAGCAAGGCTGATCCTCCATCCGGCTCAGAAAATCTTCTGTAATCGTAACCGGAGACGGCTCTAATACCGCCCGTCCAAATGCCGTTTCATTCGTAACCCTGAATAGCAGCTCCTCTTGTGCGACTGCCGGATCACCAGTCAGTCGCAATTCGGCACATCCGGCCGTTCCAGAGACGAACACTCGGCAGTCCCCCCAGGTCCAGCTCTTGTCTGGCGTATGCCAGTCTGTATACAGCTGGGYCAGGACACCCCCATCCATCAGAACCTGCGCGCATGCGGTATCGAAGAAAGTCGGATGCTCCGGTATTATAGTCTTGCTCATCATGCTGTCGATGCGGCGAATCTCTTGTCCGGTCAGCCAGCGCAGCAGATCAAAATCATGGATGAACAAGTCCTGAATGAGACCGCCATTGTGCGCTTTGGAGAAGTGCCAGTCATGCCGTTGACCGGGGGATAGCCGATGCGGCTTGCGCATCGTGATCGAGATGAGACGGCCCAGCTCCCCCGCTTCGACCATCCGCTTCAATGTGACGACAGCCGGCCGGAACCGCTCAGTAAGTAGAACTCCAATTTGAATGCGACCGCGACTCATGACCGCTTCCAACCGGTTCAACTGGTCCCGGTTCGTCACAATAGGTTTGTCGAGCATGATCGACTTGTCATGCTTCTCACACAGTTCTATAATGTCAATTTTGTGATTGTTAACGGTCGAAGAACCGATTAGGTCAACATCAGGACGGAGCAACGCTTCCAAATCCCCCAGCAGAGGGATCCCGTACTGATTCGAGAGCCTCCTGGCGAGTGTCTGTTCATCCGGCTCATAAATACCCATGCACGTATGACCAAGCGACAACATCTCGTTGATGAATGTTGTAATATGTCCATGCTGACAACCGATAATTCCGAATTTGTAGCTCATTTGTACGTCCTCTCCCTGACTATTGAAAAATCCACTCTACTCTCTCTACTCTACCAATCCTGTTCGTTCCACGCCTTCTACGAACCATCGCTGAGCCACCATGTAGATGACTAGCGGCGGCAGAATGATAAGAAAGCTTGCAGCCATCCGGACCGTCTCATTCAAATCGAACCCCATCTCACCGTCCCCATACAGGCCGGTCAACACTTTATCCAACCGGAACAGGCTGAGAGACAGCGGTAAGTTGTTGCCATTCAAGACTAATCCGGAAATGAATGTTTCATTCCAATGCCACACAAACGAGAAAAGATAGACTACGACAATCGCCGGTTTGGCGAGCGGGATCATGACCCTTAGAAACACTCGGAACAACCCGGCGCCGTCGATAAGAGCAGCATCCTCCAGCTCCCGCGGGAGCGTCAGAAAAAACTGCCGGAAAATGATGACGAACAACGCTCCTCTAAGCCCATGGCCCAGCATCGCAGGGCCGATGATGGCTAGCGGCGAGCCGAGCAGATCCAAGTTCCGAAACATCACATAAAGTGGAATAATGAGCGTCTGCGGCGGGATCAGGAAGCTGAAGATCAATACGCCGAACAGAAAATTGCGGCCTGGGAACTTGATTCTGGCGAACGCATACCCCGTCAACGAACAGAAGACAACTTGCCCGACTGCAGAGGACAAGGAGATGATCAAGCTGTTGCTGAGCGCTGTCGGAAACTTCAGTCCTTCCCATGCGACTCGCAAATTGTCCCACTCTATGGAAGTCGGTACCCAACGGACGGTCGGGTCAAGCAAATCCGCTGTACTCTTGAACATCGTCGAGATCATATACAGGAACGGGTTCAAATACATAAGCGCAATATCGATCAGCATCAGGTAAATGATGATTAGCACAAGCAAGCCTTTGCGCTCCCGGTCTCCCAGCAGCAGCGTGCGAAGCTTGTGGAGCCATGACTTGACAGTCATACGTTCTCCTACCTTTCTCCCCCGTAATGGATCAACCGCCGTGACAGACCAAGAACAGCAAGCAGAATCGCGAACACCATCAGGAAATAGATCCAGCCTTGCGCGGCGGCGTAACCGTAACCGAGCGTGGGATTGCTCATATTCGTCACGATCATGTTCAGAACCGGATTCAGAAGCGGCACCGTGAACAAGTCGACAATCGTATAAATCACGTTCAGCAAGATGAATGGGGTAAGCGCTGGCAGCGTGATTTTCCAAAAAATTTCCCAAGGCGTCGCTCCGTCGATCAACGAAGCTTCATAGACAGAAGACCCGATCGTCTGAAGCCCAGCCAAATAGATCAGGATTTGAACCCCCGAGTACCATAAAATCACGACGAACAAGTTCAGCACCGTCATGATCGGGTCAGCCCAGATCTTCGGAATATTCGCCGCGACGAATCCGGCTATATCATAGTTGGCCAGCATGTCCAGGCTGCCTGCTTTTTCATTGAATATCTCCGCAAGTACTTGCCCTGTACTGAAGATGACCGGAAGGAAGAAGATGGCCCGGAACGCCATCCGCCCTGGAAACTTCAAGTTCAGAATGACCGCTACGAACAAAGAGAACATGACGATGATCGGAATGACCAGCACGGAGTTTTTCAGAATGCCGAGTAACCCCGTTACAAATGTGTTGTCCGATAAGAAAGCATACGAATAATTTTGCAGCCCCTTGAATTCGAATTTCATGCCCGTTCCCGTGAACCGGACCTTCTGCATGCTCATATAGAGCGAATAGCCCAGAGGATACAGAACGAACAGCCCGAGCCCGACGAGCCATGGAATGAGAAACAAATAGCCGGAAAGCGCATGCTGTGTTTCGATCGATAAGCGTGACTTTTTGCGCCGCCATTGGAAGCCTGCCATGCTAACGCCTCCCTTCGACGACAGTGAAGTCTTTCGGTTTGATAATAACGCTGCCGTTCGTATACGGGGTGTCCCGGTAGTTGACCCACACGGAAACGCCGTTCTCGTAGCGGGTTTCCATGATATCTTTGGCTATTTCCCGATGCCCCGTAATGTACTGGTCCTGCACACGCCCCAGAGCTGAGTTCCAACTGCGATAATCCGCAGCGACCGTACTTTTCCACTCTTCATACTGGCTGCTGAACAACGAGCTCCCTGCCGTATCCTTAAGCACGATCGGATTCTCGTACGTAAGCATATAGTCCAACCCTGAACCGTACTCAATCGCTTTCAGCAGTCCTGTACGGTCTCGCATATTCCCCGGCGCATCGGAATACGTGACCATTCCGTGTAAAGCGATCGGATAGAAAGGCACGCTCTTGGTCGCCACCATATCGTAGCTCGCATCCATTGGCATGTTGGCAATATGGTCGGCTGCACCGAGCACATACGCGTTGCCGAAGCCAACCCGGGTCGAAGCAAAGGCATTCTTCGACAATCCCAACAGTTGACGGTATTCGCTGCTCGATTGTTGACGAGTGACTAGATGGCTCGATCGAAAATCGGAAAATAAGAAATGACCAATGCCGTCAAACTTCAGCCCGTCTATTCCAATTCGCTTGTAATCTTCCAAGTCCGACTGAAACAGCTTGAGTGAAACGTCGGAAGGGTTCACATACTGCTTCTCGCTTCTGTATGTATCGATAAACGAACGGTTGTTGATGCTGCGCAAGGCGTCCCGCGAAGGCACGAACCGGTCATTCAGCCTGGACGTCGTATAATCGGATTGCAGGAATACCCGATCTCCTCTGGCATGAGCCTCTTCGATTGTGYGAGTCAGGCCTTCTGTGCCGCCAAGCTTCTTCTCGGCAGGGAGAACGGCTGGTACCCTGCTCTGATCTCCTCCCTCGGACCAACCGGTCCAAGTGACATCGATCTTGCCGATTCCGGCCTCATGCAAGTTTTGAACCACCTGCCGCCCCTGCTCGAATGTCGTCGCGGTCACAAAATGCGGGCGGAACAGCCCCTTTTCCTCCGCTCCCCCGTATAAGGACAGTTGCAGTGGCAACTCGGTGCCGGGAGCCCGCTTCGTCAGTTTGTATTTATCCTGCAAGTACCCGCGGTAAGCACCGGCCATTCCTACATAGTTCGCGTCAGCACCGGTTTGGAAATAATAGCGAATGCGGCGGTCTTCCATGCGGAGCGACTTCTCCGCCGTCTTATAGCCCGCTCCGAGCTTGCTCGTCTGTCGGAAATACTGATGGCGGTATACGAATTGGGGCGAGATCCAGTGAAAGGCGGTATACAAACCAGAAGGGGTAGCATTGACTCTCGCAGTTGTATCGCCCTCCTCTATGACGGCTAAGTAGCCGTTCCCGTTATACGCCATTCCGAATGCGGGAAATGGAGAATCGTAAGTACGTGCGGCTTGATCGGAAATCGTAATATCCGAGCCGTACAAATTAGCCGTAACCCGATACAAGAGCTGGTTCGGTTCATCCATCGGAATAACCGCCCCCATCTCCAGCGGTACGAGCATTTGACCTTCGCGGACATCCTGTTTCTTGACTGCTCCGAAGAAAGGAAACGTCCATAACGACACCAGCTGTTTGCCGGCCGTTTCCTGAATTCGCTCCGCAGGGATGCGAATATCCAGGTATCCGTTAGTCAGTGATACGGTAACGGCAAAGCGGATCCCTTGCGTCTRCAGGTCGAATTCTATAGTTGCTCCACCTGCTGTCGGCTGTATCGATGTCTTCGTCTTCGCGTCCTCCAAATTTACGGTGTTGAGCGTCAATCCGGTGTTGCGTTTGGACACATCCACGACGTCCGCTAGAAACGGGGATTGAAGATGGTTCCGCCATAACCCTTTCGGTTCGGATTCGAGTGCCGTCGGACTTGGCAGACTGTTCCACTCGCTGCCGTTAGCAAGGTTACGGATGCGTATATGTCCGGCCTCATTGATCCATAGCTGGAGTTGACCGCTGTCCCCATACTTCCGGTAACTGTCCATGTTGTACGTAACGGCGCGAATGTCGCCCGGGTTAATGACAGCTGCGCTGCGGGCTTCGGTTCCGACGGACCCGCCGACGTGCAGGCCGTTCCAAGCCGAACGCACCACCAAGCCGATTAGGATGGCCGCAGCTAACACGAGCAGTCCGGTAATGATGCGCCTAACCACGATACGACACCTCCCTTACGATTTGAATGATGAAGTCATAGACTTGGAACGACAGTCCGGCGAATATCAAGATCAGTACCCAGATCCCGATCATCAACAGCAAGGACACTACAATGTTCCAAGCCGTCTCGAATAGCTCGTAATTGTGGATTTCCTTAACCTGAATGTAAAATAGACTAAGCATCCAAGCCATCATCACCCACTGACCGGTATCCACCAGCACCTTCTCGCTAAGAGTCAATACATTCGTTAAGAGAGCAAGCGGCAAAGAAATAACGATAAACGGCATCAGAGCAAATGAACTCCCGATGAAAACCTCCGACAATTTCCCCTGTCCACGCATAATCGAGCTGATCAAGTAATTCGCGAACACCCACGTGATCCAGGGCAGCAAATATTGGAACAGCAGCGATACCGGATTGAGACGAACCGTGTCCGTGGGGTCGAAGATATAAGCGGTCGTAAGCTTCGTAAGAAGCAGGATGATGTAAGCCGCGAGCAGCAGCACAACCGATGCAGCCATTCCGCCTCTTCCAATGGAACGAATGCTGGCAAACACGTCAAAAGGATGCTTGAGTGTGCRGAACGCCTCTTTGCAATAAAAGCCAACGTCCTTCACATATTCCAGTCCATCCATGAGAAAAATTCTGAACCGCTCCGATATCGGGTCAAGATGCATGCCTTCTTCAGGGGAAGACTTTCTAGGCGACAATTTCCATAGCGTCATTGCGCTTCCTCCTGTAACCCGATTTTCTCCATTTCCATAAGATCCAGAGGACGGCAGCCGCAATGGCGCCAATCCATACTACGGTCGTAAAATGCTTCTGCATCCAGATAAGCCTCACTTGCCAGTAGGCGTCGGAGTAGCCTTGTACATCCCCCGCTTCGCGGAACTCTGCCATCGCATCCTTCCAGCGCCCTTGCTTGTATAACGCTTTCGCCAGACCTAGATGCGCCCGGGAAACTTTGCTGTTCAGATGCAGCACTTCCTGCCATGGCTTCACGCTGGCGTCATATTCGCCTTGAATGTACAACTCCATCGCCTGATGGAACACATCTCCGAATGGGGTCGGCTTGAACAACTGAACGATATTACTGTTACGGTCCAATACCGCTAAAGTCCCTTTGGAGTTCACGGCAATGGCCGCTGGATACATGAACAACCCTAGCTTTTGAAACCCCTCGTTCTTATAGGCAAAACCAAACATCAGTTCCCCTAAGGAATTGTATTGATAAATCGTACCAAACTGTGCGTCAATCGCGGTCATGTTGCCTTTGACGTCTACCGCAATGTCTGTAAATTGGTTTTGCTGTCCTTGTTTCAACCGTGTAGTTCCGTACATTTTCTCCCCTAGCAAATCCTTCCCATCGAAGTTTAGCTTCTTGATCTGTCCTTTCGTCACGGAGATGGAAGTGGTATAGAGAAAGGTGTCCGGACCAAGTGTTACGTTGGAAACGGTACCTGGAAGCTTAAGAAGTTCTTTCTGCATTTGTTCTTTGGTGAAGAATAACCGCTTCAAAGAATCCGTGACCTTGAACTCAACACGGTTCGCACCATAAAAGCCTTCGAATTGGCCCGTCGGATCGATCAACAGCAGTCCCTGGTATCCGTTGCGGGTAGCTACATACAGAAATCCTCGCTCGTCCACAGCGACCTTGGTAGGCTGGAACAAGAAGCTCTCCGGCAAAAGCGGTGTAACCGGTCGTTTATATGATTTCATGTACTCCCCTTTGTCGTTAAACACCGCGATTCTGCCATTCTTCGTATCCGCCACGTATAGGGTGCCATCCCGCAAGACGAACACACCGTTCGGCTCATTCAGCTTGCCTTCGCCTTGTTTGAAATCGATCACGCTCTGCAGCCGGTACTGCTCATCGAAATGCAGAATGCGATTATTGCCGGTATCGGCAATGTACAGATGGTCTCGGGCATCAATAAATAGATCTTCAGGCGTTTTCATATCGCTGAGCATGAAGGAATCCGGCAAGTATGCGGGCTGCGATTCATAGCCCTTCCCGGCCGTGTCATAGATGAACGTTTGGTAAGGCACTTCCGCCCGACTTACAGAAGGAACCAGCCCTAAGCATAGGACGAGGCTCATACTGAGCGCCAGACACGATCTCATCAAGCCTTTCATTTGTCAGGTCTCCTTTCCGCGTCGTTATTTGAGACCAGAATGTGCCATTGTGGATATAACTTTACGCTGCACGATGAGGAACAGCACAAAGCTTGGAATAAACATGAGCAGGGCCGCTGCTGCCGCGACTCCCTGTCGGGCCACGTTGTTCGCCAATCCGCTTGTAAGCGTATTGACGTAGAACGGCAGTGTCTTCAACGTCTCGTCCTCCACGTAGAGCGAGGAGGTTTCCAAGTTGCCCCATACCGATTGGAAGATCAGAATGGTGGCTGTCGCTATAGCCGGCATACAGAGCGGCACGATGATGGCATAAAAGATTTTCAACTCGTTGGCGCCTTCCATCCGGGCCGCTTCCATCAGTTCGTCCGGCAACAGGTCGATGAATTGTTTGAATAAGAACACGATAACCGGCAGCGCCAAGACAGGTAATATGTGCGCCCAGTACGTATTGATGATGCCCAGCTTGCTAATCACGAAATAACGCGGAATTTGTACCGTCTCCGGGGCAAACATAAGCGAGACGATAATGATCGAGAACAGCCATTTTTTCCCGCGAAATTGATGCTTGGACAACGAATAGGCGCATAGTGCACTAATCAGCGTTCCTAGCAGAATGGCGATTCCGGATACGAGCACGCCGTTAAAGATATAACGGGTAACCGGGACGAGAGACGACTTCGTGACGACCAGCAGGTCGTAGAAATTGTCTAAAGTCGGCTGCTTCGCGAGAAACGTGGGCGGATACAGAAACAGCTCGTGATACGGCTTCAAGGCGTTATTGAACAAATAAACCATCGGCAAGAGCATGAATGCGGCCAGTAACGTGATCAGGACGGTCAATACCGCTTGAAACCCGGTCATCCGGTTCAAGCCCCGCCTTCTACCGAACCACTTTCTTCGTTTGACGGCACCTTTGTGCTGCATGTTATTCGTCCTCCTTCGTACCGAACAGCTTCCAGCATAGCTTGCTGGCGATGTAAATAATGAGTAAGAGAACGACGGAAATCGACGAGGCGTATCCCATCTCATAGCGAATGAACCCGTAATCGTCGACATGGTTAATCATCAAGTGACCCGCATAGTTAGGAGACGGGTTCGATCCCGTAAGCTCGACACTGATTGCTCCGGCTTTCAACGTTCCTACAACCGCCATCACCGCGCCGAACAACATTTGCGGCTTCATCGCAGGAATCGTAATATACCAGATCTCCTGCAGTCGGGTCCGAATGCCATCAATACGGGCTGCTTCGTAGAGCGTGCGATCGACATTCTGGATGCCGGCCAGCATCGCGAGAAAGCCGACCCCCATACTTGCCCACAAAGAGACGATAATCATAATCTTCATAATGAATCGCGGATCAGTTGTCCACAATCTCGGCTCATTGAGGTATCCGATATTCAACAGGAAGTTGTTCAAGTATCCGATACGGTCCCCGCTGAAAATAATGAGCCAGACAACTGACATGGCAATCCCTGCCGTCATGGATGGGGCGTACATCGCAAGGGTGTATATGCCTCTGATCCGCTGTGGGAGCTGGGCAATGAGCCAGGCCAGCGCGAACGACAACAGGTAACCAACCGGCCCGACAATGATGGCGAACAGGAACGTGTTGGGAATCGCGTATTGCCAGAACACGAGGTCTTGGGTCAGCAGGACTTGATAATTCGCCAGTCCGATAAACTTCGGTGCTTCAATGGCGTTGAACGATGTGAAAGAAAGTCCGATCGCCGCGATCGTCGGCAGTACAATGAATAACAGGAACAGCAGGAAGAACGGGGCAATGAACGCATAGGACACCCAGTCCCGCCTCAAATCGGCCTTTAAGGCAACTATTCTCTCTGTGAACGTTTGCGAAGGTTTTAGCGTGCCTTTTCGCGTATGAGCGGTAATAACAAGCTTGTTCATGGTGCCCCGACTCCTTCCCAAGGTTGCTTCAGATCCGGCACTTGCAGGGTCCGTAACCTATTCCCGGACTCATCGACAAAACCGAATTCCTTCTGTTTGCGCTTCAGCTCGCTGTCGATTTGGAATATAGCTTTCTCCAAGGATTCCCGGTAATTCTGGTTCTGCAGCACAGTTCGAGTCCAAGCGAATGATAGTTCTCGTGCTGTGAAGTACCCGCCTGGAATATTCGGAATTTCCTTATACCATTTCCATTGATCGAGAATGATTTTGGCCGTTTCTTTGGGCCAAGGCAGCTTCTTGAACGCCTCCACGTTCGCCGTGTTCCAGCGGAACTCCACTCCGTTCAGCATTTCAATTTCATTGCCGAAGCGCGCTTGTATTTCCGTCGAAGTCCACCATTTCAAAAAAGACCAAGCATCGTCTTGCCGCTCCGAAGACTTGAAGATGATCCCCGACGTTAAGCCCCCGCCCGACCAACGAGCGATGGAATTATCCGGCTGGCGGATTCCTGGAAGCGGAGCCATGTTCCACAATCCGGTTAATTCCGGTGCTGCTACGAGCAATTGCATGTAAGTGTTGTAATCGGAAATACCTATCGGTATATCTCCATTGCGGAAGTGCATGTAGAAGCTTGGAACTTCCGTTGGGAAGCCGTATACGCTGAAGAGCTCTGTCCACTGCTTGAACGATTTGAATCCCTCCGCCGTATTCAGCCCCGATTGGGCCCCGTCTGATGTGTAGAAGGAAGCTCCGTTCTGGAAAAAAATCGGGACGTAGTTGAGTTTGTTGTAAAAGAAGTCATACCCTTTTTGCTTCAACGTTGGCAGCATTTTGTACATGTCGTCCCATGTATCCGGAGGCTTTATGCCAAGCAATTGCATAATATCGGTGCGATAAAACATGACGTTCAAGGCTACCGTTTCAGGAAGCGCATATACGCCTCCGTTGTATTGGAATGGCATTAGCGTACCCGGATGAAACCGATTGGCCACTTCCGCATAGTCTTTAAACTGACCCAGGTCAACCAGTGAATTCCGCATCGCAAAATCTGCGGGCATCCCTTCCGTTATCCCAAGCGCCACGTCCGGCTCCCTGCCTGAGGAATTACTCAGGATAAGCTGGTTGGCGTTGGGCATCAGGTTGATGTTCACCTTGATCCCAGTCGTCGCCGTAAATGTCTCGTCTGCAAGCTGCTGCATTACGTTGACGTAATCCCGCCCTCGGTTCACCCAAATGTCGATTGCTTCCGGATCTCGTCGACCGTAATACTTGTAGTTCGGGTTGAACGTTCTTGCGAAATTATTCGCCCAGTCTTTAAGAACAGCCCACTGCCCTGGCGGCTTAACCGGTTGTTCAGGCGATGCCGTAATGAAGATTTGATCGAGCGTCAGCGGTTGACGAGCCAGGCCGTCGGCGAAATTGCTCATCTTCTCAATGTTTTGCGCCCACATTTCCGGCGGTCGCTTCGCGAGCAGATTCGGTTCCTTCGCTATGTCCCGCAAATCCTGGAGGACGGCTCGCAGGCCGTCAGCGCTTTGCATCTCTTGGCCGTATAATGCTTGCAATCCTTCGATCTGCCGCTCCAGTCGGCCGGCAAGGGAGTTCGCTTGCTCGCGGATGTCCGGGATCATCTCGACCAAGTTCCAATCGCGGTTCTTATCGACCATGTTCCGGTTTTTGATGCCGGTTATCTTGCCGATCGTCCGATTCAGCTCCTGGAAATCGTCCATGACCGTCTTGATCGCTTCCCGTGCCATATTCGTGGGTGAAGGCGCGGCTTCCAACGTTAAGGTGTGCTTTCCTTGCTTCAGGTAGATCGCATACGGCTTGCCGTCCTGATCTGACAAAACGTCCACTTTCCACTTGCGGGCGTATGGAAACGCATAGGCGGCCAGCTCGGTAAAAGGCACTTTACCATCTATCCGGATTTGGCGGAACGTATTGACGTCTCTCGTGAAATTTTGCAAATATTTGAAATGAATGTAGTACACCCCGTCTTTAGGTACCTCGAACGACCAGTCGGCCGATTGTCCCCCCCGATTCCAGCGATAGCCCCCCATCAAGTTATACGTAATTTTCCCGTTCGAATGAGGTGAGGCCAAGTTATCGTTGGACGCTTGAATCTGTACGGATGGATCGGATTTCTGCAACATATTCTCAGCTTCAAGTTGTACGACCCAATCTTTCGGTGCCTCGTTCGTTAAGGCTTGATCCCGCTTCCGGATGTCTTCGTAAGAAAGGACGATATCCGGGGCGTACAGTCGGACTTCCGAGAGCGCCAATGGATCCATGACCGATTCGATCCGCAGAACATGCTTCCCTTTCGTCAGGGGCCAGCGGAGGGGTCCGTCCTCTATGTAATTCGGGTCCATCAGCGGTCGGTCGGTCCACTGCGAGATTTCTGTCTGGGAAGGACGAATTTGATCGCCGTTTTCATTCGTCTTGGGTGGAAACGGTTCGTCCTTCCAACTGCGAAACAGTTGAATGCTTCTTGCCTCAGCAAACGGATACTCGCCGTCCAATCGAACTCCGATCTGAATCGGGCTGAAAGAGCCCTTAAGGGGCATATAACTCAACGCTATCGCATACAATCCGTCGCTAGGTACATCAATGGAATATTCAACCCACGACTGATCTTTTTCCAATTGAATAATGGACGCTTTCCCCTGCACTGCGGCCACATTCAGCACCGCATCTTGGGATAGAGAGGAATAGCGGCTTGCCGGAATGACTACCAGGCTCATTCCTTGTGTCGGTATCCCCTTCTCCAGCCAGGTCAGTCTTTTCTGGGAGTATAAGGAATCGTACTTTTCCGTAAGCCGCTGCGGTTTTAGCAATTCCGCCTTCGCAAGGCTGGCGGTCTTGCCGCTAGTAGCAAATGTGACTGCCCCCGTCCACACGAGCCAAATCACGATCCCCAACAGGAACGGAAGCCAAACTACTTTACGAGTCCAGCGTCGTGAAATGAATAAATGATGTCTGTTCATCGGTACATCCCTTTCGTGATCGGTCAAGCTATCGTTTCCTGCGTATCATGATTGAAGAACAGCATATAATCGGCATTCAAAGCTAACTGATGCGTCGTTCCCTCGGGATACCGATCGTAAGCAGGTGCCCGCATGACGACTTTATCTTCGCCAACCTTCATATGAATATAGCGGTCAGCCCCCACCAGTTCGGAGAAATGAACAGTTCCTCGCATATAATAGGCTTCCATGTCCACTTCTTCGGAAGTGGTTTCCGTATTGTGTACGCAAATGTATTCAGGCCGAATGCCCAATACAACCGTTTTGTTCATATACCCCTTGTTCAGCAGATCAGCACTCTTCTCCGGCGAGATTGGCAACGCACAACGGGCTGTATGAAAATACAAGTTTTCCTTCCCAGGCATCAGTCTTCCTTCGATAAAGTTAATAGGCGGGGAGCCAATGAAGTTCGCTACGAACATATTGGACGGAGTCAAATAAATATCTTCCGGCGTTCCGACCTGCTGGATGAGTCCGTCCTTCATGACGCAAATACGCGAGCCCATCGTCATCGCTTCCGTCTGATCGTGCGTGACGTAAATCATCGTAGTCTCCAGACGGCGATGCAGCTCGATAATTTCCGAGCGCATCTGCACCCGTAGTCTCGCATCCAGATTGGACAATGGTTCATCCATCAGAAACACCTGCGGATGCCTTACAATGGCGCGTCCTAACGCAACGCGCTGCCGTTGACCTCCGGATAACTGGCGGGGGCGGCGTTCGAGCAGATGCTCGATTTCGAGCGTCCGTGCATTTGATTTGACGGATGTATCGATCGTATGCTTCTCCATCTTCCGCAGACGCAAACCGAACGCCATATTCTCGAACACCGACATATTCGGGTACAAGGCGTAATTCTGGAACACCATGGCAATGTCCCGCTTTTTGGGCGGGACGTTGTTCACCATTTCGGTTCCGATATAAATCTCACCTTCAGTGACTCGTTCGAGACCTGCCACCATCCGGAGCGTTGTCGATTTCCCGCAGCCGGACGGGCCCACAAACACCATGAATTCGCCATCCGTAATATCCAGGCTCACATCCTTCACCACATACGGACCATTCTTGCTGTAGCTTTTATATAGGTGACGAAGCGATACTCCTGCCATGTCGTCCTAGCTCCTTCTCTATGAATTAGACCGATACGATTCCGAAGTCACGCATCGCCTGTTTCAACCGGTTCATCTCCGCTTCCAACTGCTCCAGCGTCGATCCCGTTGTGTCACCAATCGCCGGAAGTCGTCCTACTTGTCCGAAGGGTTCGTATACCGGCGGCGAATAAGTTACTGCACTCGCAAGCGGAACGTCCGTCGCTAAGGCTGCATTTACACGCAGCTCTGTTCCGGCGATCCGATTAATACGGCGAAGCTGATTACCCGTCTGAATGCGAATCCATTGGCCGACTTTCAGTTTCGAGGCATCATTAACCGTAACTTTGGACGTCCCGACCTTACCTGTAGCGGTGACACCGACTAACGCCCCGAACGTTCCACCGTTCAGAATCTTATAGCCTACCGGCGTTTTACCCGGTGTAAGACTTCCGTTTGTGACGATTACCAATGCTCCCGGCTGATAAGTTGTACCGCTCTCTAAGGCCGGATCATCGAAATATCGGTCCGAGAATTTCATGAATTTATCCGGTGCATCCGTTCGAACGGTGCTGCTTAGATCCAGCCATAACCCGCCTTGCTTAGAGGTGATCAGATTATCCGTCACTTCCACGTCTGTGAACGTCCCGTCCGCAGTATTCAAGCGAATCGAGTACAAGCATAGAGCGGTATCGTACGTATCAGTGATCATGTTGCCCGCAATCTTAACCCCCACCACTGTGGAACGTAGCAGAATAGCTGCTTTGTAAGCCTCGTTAGCGGAAGGGTAATGCGCGGCATTGACTATGATGTTTCCTATGATCTGGATATTCGACATCGTACCGACTTTGCGCGTATTGCCGATATGAATGGCGGTTATAGGCGCGTTCTTAATGATGTTGTTGCTGATCACAATGTTTTTGACGTCCGTCTCTCTCACGAATCCAATTCCATAGCAGAACCCTTCGAGCAAATTGTCACGTTTCGTGAATTCTTCCTCGCAATGAATCGTGTTGCCGCTAATCGTTATGTTCTCGAATGAGCCGGTAAATGTAACCGGTAATCCGCCTGGATATGCTCCGATCCCGACCATCATGTTGCGCTTCGCCTTGGCGTTATTCAAGCTGATTGTATTACCCGTGACCGTCACATTTTTCAATGCAAACTCTTTATAAGGCCAAAATTGGATCGCATGCACCGCATTCGTGAACGTGTTGCCGGTTACGGTAATGTCGGAATGATCCCCGCTCTTATCGCTGGATTGAATATGTACACCGGTCACATATCCGTCCGAAATATTGCCCGAAACGACGCTTTGGCCGGTATGCGTTTCAATCGCACCCATCGCTTTCTCGTCTGATGCGGCGAAGAAACGGTTATTCGTGACCGTGTGGTAACGTCCGTTCAAATAAACAGCGGAGTTGTCGTAACCATCCACGCCCTTCGTATGCACGAAGTTGAACGAGCAGTTGTTGACCGCGGCATGGCTGGATGAAGGGTTATTCAGTACAACTGTATTCCAGCCGCAGATCGGATCGAACATACAGTCTTCGACCAGAATATTCTCGTAATCGAACAATCCGATGCAATATTGCGTCCAGTAAAACGTATCATTACGGTTCGGATCGATGTTGCAGGTCCGGTTGCCCTGTGGATTCTGATCGAACCGGAGTCCCCGGATCGAGACGTTACGCACCTTCGGCCATGTTTGGAAATTGCCGATAATGGTCCAATAGTCGCCGGCGTCCTCCTTAACCTTAATGACGGAGCTTGCGCCTTCCCCTAACAAATTGACGTTGTCCTTCGGAACAATGCGCCTCGTCTGCAACGAAGGAGAGACGATATACGTTCCTTTCGGGAAAAAGACGGTGCCTCCGCCTTTCGTGTATACGGCATCGATCGCCGACTGGATGAAATCCATGTCGTCTTGCAAGCCGTCACCCTTGGCGCCGAACCATTTGACGCTGTAGTGGTCGCCGGTCACAATCCGTTTGAATCTGCCTCCGGATACCGACACCAGCACAAGCCCTGTATTATCGACAGAAACGGTGTCGCTCGGATCGTATCGGAAATCACCCTCCTGCCCTGGATCGGTTACGAAGTAGATCAGATCCGCATCCAGCTTGGTCATAGCACGCAACCCAGCGATTGTAACCGGAATGCAATAATCCATAGCGGATAACTGACTCAGTTTTCTCTTCCCTTTATCTTTGTCTTCGTCTTTTTCCTTGTCCTTGTCGTAAACCGCTTCAGTGACAGAACCTTTCCCGTTGACCACGCCGAGAGTAGAACCGTACATGACAGCTGCAGCACCTGCCATGCCTAGCGATGCCAGTAGTTTTCTTCTGCTGATCATTTTAGGAATATCGTGATGTGAATCGGACATTACTAACACACCCTTCCTGAAATGAGAAGGCCAGGGGCACATGCTCGCATATGCCCTAGGCTCTCTGTTTATTTTTTAACTTTGGTTTTGTAGAACTCGTCGATTTTCGATTGAAGGTCTTTATTCACAAAATCCATCATTTCTTTAGCCGTAATCTTGCCAGCCATCATATCAGGGAACAGCTTTTTGTATTCCACATCGTATGGAACTGGAAATTGCGGGATGTATTTGGTTGCTTGATCGGCGATATCAAGGAACACTTTCAGATTCGGATCGCTGGCACCTTTGTCTTTCAGGAATTTGGTATCCTTCTTAGGAGTTAGTAAGCCCAGCCGGTTGTACAGTGATGCTGCACCTTCCTCCGAATAAGTCATCCATTTGATGAATTCCCATGCCGCTTCCTTGTCTTTGCCGCCTGTCAGGATCGCCAGGTTACTGCCGCCGTTCCATAAGCTGGCCTGAGGAGCCGGGACTACGGTCAAATCCAAATCAGGCTTCGCTTTTTTGAAAGTAACCAAATTATCTGAAGTAATGACCATCATCGCCTGCTTCTCAGCTACGAACGGATGGGTGCCTTTCGGCAGCGCCGCCTTCATTTTCGTCAACGCATCCTGATTCACCGTATCTTTATTGAAGCGAGCCATCCACTCCAGCGCTTCGACAATTTTCGGATCGTTGAACGTTGCCTTCCGCGTTTCCGGGTTATAGAACGTTTTCGGATCGGCGCCATTCAAGTAAGCGACGAAGAACAACCCGGACAAGTTTCCGTAGTAAAACAGCGGATTTTCACCCGACATTTCGAGCTCGCCATTTTTCATAACCCAGAACTTTTTGAATAACTCATCCGTATCCTTCAGCCCTTGCAGCTTAGGGATCGATTTCTCGCCGTACTGATTCATAATCTTATTGTTGTAAGCCATCGCATAAGTCGGATTCAAGTACATCGGAATGCCGTATTGACCATTTTCGAATTTCGGTATTTCATAGACCGCTTTATTGAACAACTCCGGCTTGAAATCCGCTTCTTTCTTTATGAACGGGGTCAAGTCCTCTATCAGTCCGTCCATAATATAGCTGACTTCCAGACGGTTAAAGGTCGCAATAGTCGGTACGTTCCCGGCCGCGATCATTGGCTCGAGTGGACCAAGCTGGGTCCTTACGTTGATATTCGGGTAGGTCTTATTGAAGTCGGCGATCATATTCTTGATTTCCGCCTCCGGCCAAGTAGTTATCGCGTACTGCCACAAAATATCACCTTTGATAGAGGCCGGGTCCACCTTCTTCTGCGCAATCGGATTGTCGCTAGGCTTCGGGCTTGACTCCCCGCTTGGTGTAGTGTTCGATCCGCCTCCGCATGCACTGACAACGATGGCCAGCAGCATGACGCTGACGAAACTCCAAATCCATGATTTCCTCACTCTATTGTTGATCATATGCAAGCTCCTTTTTCGTTTTGATGTGTTGCCCCCACTTATCTGACAGGACAATGAATAGGTTTCGCGAATTGTTGGCCGCTTGTGATTTCACCTCCTACAATTGCTGAGCTTTATTTGATAACGCTATCATAACTTGGATTTTCGATGAAAGCTTTGTACGATCTCTCGATCTTTTTGCATTCCGGTTTATACAATCATTCGGTTTTTTTGTACTGATAAACCCGGCCATGGCCGGGTCCTTGGTGGTAGAGTTAAGTTGTGTGCGCGCGGAGGGCAGGCAGAGGGGTTCCGACCGCTGTTGAAATCTTGTGCTCTGGATTGAAATTGGTTTCGGGTAGCACAAGATTTCAAAGGCGAACGCTGACGCTTCTCCACTCCCTCTGCCTGCCCTCTCTTGTTCTTCTTTCGAATAGGGAGTTACGTCTTCCAACCCCTCTACGTTCACTTCCACGGGTCTTACATCTTCAATCCTGTACTCGTATACATGAACCCCTTTGTAGTATTCCAGGTGCATCTCGTTCAAATCGATTGCAAGTCGAGAAACCTCCCGTTCCACTCAAACTAACTAGTTGCAATTTGGAGGGATAATCTGGTATAGTCCTATACATAGATATACGATGCATATATTCCCGATGCATAAGATGCAAAAAGGTGGATGATCATATGAGTATTAACAAGGAACTCATGAAAGGCAGCACGGTTATCCTGATTCTTAGTCTGCTCGATCACAAAGCGATGTACGGCTATGAGATTGCCAAGGAAATCGAGCGACTGTCCAACGGGCTTTTCTCGATGAAAGAAGGTACGCTCTACCCCATACTGCACGGGTTGGAGTCGGAACACGAGGTGGAGACGTATTGGAGCGAATCCGAAGGCCGGAAGCGGAAGTATTATGTGATAACGGAGCAAGGCCGACGGAAGCTCGGGCAGAAGAAAGAGGAATGGTCCCTGTTCAGCACAACAGTGAACCGCGTGATCGGGGAGGGCAACGGATCATGAAACAATTAGACAAACCACCTCTTCTCAACGATTATGTGCACAATGTATGTGCACAGGTTAGAGCCATAGAGATGCACCGGGACRTTCGAGACGAAATAAGCTGCCACGTAGAGGAATTAGCAGATGAACTGATGACCGAATCACCCGATATGGATCGCGAGGACGCCATCCGTGCAGCGGTGAAGATGATGGGCGATCCGGTTGAGGTCGGCACTCGATTGGACAGGGTTCACCGACCGAAGACCGATTGGGGCCTTGTGGTGTTACTGGCCGCCGTACTTGGCATCGCTCTCCTCGTGATGTACTCGGCAGATCAATCGCTCCGTGTACGTTCAAGTGTGTATCCGTTCCACTTATTTGAGAAGAAAGCCATTTACTTCGGCATCGGACTGTTGTTCCTGTTCGGCTTGCGCTTGTTCGATTATCGCAAGCTGCTGCGGTATTCCAATGTTGTGTACGGGTGTATGCTTGCACTTATGCTGCTATCCCTATTAATCGGAATTGAAGTTAATGGTGCAAATCGTTACTTGAGGGTATCCTCCTTCGTGATTGACGTAATGAGCTTGAGTCCCTTCGTGCTGATCGTCGCGCTATGCGGCATCTTGACGCGTCGTAATCTTAACGGCGATTGGCGCAAGCAATGGGCGGTCTATGTGTTACCTCCCCTGCCGCTCTACACGCTCGTGCCTGACTTGTTGCTTATGTTACTTTATGGCCTAACTGCCTTCATCCTGTTCGCTCTTGTTCACAAATCTTGGTCATTCCGCATCTGTATTCCGCTCCTTCATCTAGGCGCAATGTTGCTGCTGATCATGAATAAAACTTATTTGCATGACCGATTAAGTGCGTATCTAGACCCGTACAGCGATCCGCAAGGAGCTGGTTATATGATTGTTCAATCCTTGAAGGTGATTCGCGAAGCCGGTTGGCTGGGACATGGAATCGGTTCCTTCAACATAACACTGCCTAATATTTACTCCGACATGGCCTTCGCTTATATTATCTTCGCCTTGGGCTGGCTCGGCGGAATCGTAGTAGCTTGGGTGGTAGCGATGTTCTTGCTTCGAATTGCTAATTCCGCCAAGATCGTATCTGAGCCGTTCGGCAAGATGATCCTGCACGGGCTGGGCACATTAATCGGATTGAAGTTCCTGTGGTCCATCGCCATGACGCTCGGCTGGCTGCCCATGGTATCCGTACAACTGCCGTTCATCGGTTTCGGTGGATTAAGCACAATTGTGGATATGGCGGTAGTCGGGGGGATGATGAGCGTATATCGGCGTAAGGATATGAATCGTAAATTAAGCCGTAAGGAATCAATCGTGTAGGTTTGCTAGAGCTAGCGGATTTCTCCGTCTAGCTCTTCGTCTTTCAGCAGGAAATACCCTATTCAATATTTCACCATTCCTGCGCCTAGACGTATACAAGTCACTCGAACGGAAAACACCAGTGTCGGGCAGCCTTCGGTTGCAGCTCAGCCAGGCCATAGTGGCGAATTGCTGCAAACCATTGTACCCGATCCTGAGAATTTGTTTATCTACCTGTTACTCCTTATGATGTACATCTTCACGGTAACGCGCAGGGGTGGATTGCATCAGAGTATGGAAAGTCCTTGTAAAATAATGAACCGATCCAAACCCTGTCAGCTCAGCAATTTCTTTAATGGAGAGCTCGGAATGCCGAAGCAGTTCCCCGGCCTGCCGAATGCGCTGTTGCCTGACATATGCCGTGAATGACTCTAAAATATGATCAGAGAATAGCCGTGAGAGCTGACGAGGGGAAATGTTAATATGTGCAGCGACCTTGCCAAGCGACATTTCATCATCGGACAGGTTATCCACGATATACAGCTTAGCTTGCTTCAGAAGTGCGGAGGAGCTTCTCCGAGGAATAGGGCTGATCGAGGTGCTCATCTTGCTGAATATAGCCGCTAGCGAATGTATAAGCACTCCGGCAAGCACTGGAATAACCTGTTCAGGCAGATTGCTTTGATGATCGGTCCTTCTCAGAAGTGACCGCCACATCTGAGCCGCTGGAGATTGTTCGACATCATAAAGGCAGACTGTTTCCGTATCGGCTAAGGCTTGAAAAGTGGAAACTGCCTGTTCCGAACTGCTCTGCTCATCCAGCTCGAAGGCAACGTAGAGCAGCTGAAGTCCTCTCTCTGATTGAATACGATGTATAATACCTGGCCGGGAGCAAAAGAGAGTATGCGCAGATAATACATATTCCTTTCCATGGTCCAGGTACAATCCCTCACCGCCAAGTACATAGCAAATTTCGAAGAAAGAATGCTTATGGATCGGATTGGAGAAATGACATTCTTCTACCCCCCAATAATGAACAGTAAAGACAGCACCTTGCGATTTCAACCGCAGTGCAAATTGATTTAACCACCTGCTGCTTTCTACCCACTGATACATCGCTTCAGCCCCTTGGTTGTTGAGAACATAAAATGATGGCGTGAAAAGACAAAAGAATGACCTGCTCCGATAAAGACTCGAATCACGCGATAGGTCTATAATCAAGCCATTGGAACAACAACTCTTCATACTGGAGGATCTATCATGATTAAAGCACAGGATGTTGATTTCTACAACGAACAAGGTTATCTGCTAGTTAAAGGGGTATTCAATCATGATGAGGTTGAAGAGATGCGCGGAGCTGTGGAAAGAATTATCGACCGTGCAGCCAAAGTGAATCAAGATCGCAATCATCAGTGGCAGGGTGACTATCTTCCGGCTGAGGAATTGAAGAAGCTGGTGCTCAAAGGCTTTCACGACATTCATTATCATGACGCCTCATTCATGAGAGCCGTTATTCATCCGAAGATGACAGAAGTGCTTTCCCAGATCATTGGACCGAACGTACAGCTGCATCATTCCAAAATGCTAGTGAAGCCGCCGGAGAACGGCGGAGCGTTCCCCATGCATCAGGATGCTCCATATTTTCCGCATGAGCAGCATACGATGCTTGCAGCGAGCGTTCACCTTGATGATGCAGACCTGGATAACGGCTGTCTACATGTAATTCCGGGCTCACACAAGCAGGGCAGTCTGCCCCATGTGGGCAGACATTACCTTAATGCGAAGGAGTACCCGGTTTCCATGGGAACTCCATGTGTCGCGGAAGCAGGCGACGTCCTGTTCTTTAACTACCTGACTATACATGGATCACCGGTCAACCGCAGTAAGCGGACACGCCGCAACGTTCTATTCCAGTATCGCAGTGCAACCGATTTCCCAACAAATAAAGAACATTTCGACTGGGGAATGGGACTTATGGTATGCGGTGAGAATCCGAATTTCGATCGTGTTAAGCCGGATTATAAGATTCTTTAGCTTTTCATTCCAAACTAGGCTGGTATTCCGGGTTATCGGAATCACCAGCCTACTTTAGTTGGAATCGACTCGTAGTCTCTGAGGACAAGGCAATTCCAGAGTTATCTGTTCCCTTACCTTATAGGCCTTGACCACACACGAACTTCTGTACCGGACCGTCCCAATCCTCTTGGCTAATTTCTTCATACAGTCCGTTCGTGTACGCTCCGATCACACTACGCCAGAATGCGTGCGAGGGTTCATTCGACTGTACTTGCCGAACCGTCCACTCCCCCTGGAACCGATCGAATAGCTCTTCAGCGGCTCTACGTCCCACCCCGCTCCGCCGGTATTTGCGCATCACGAAGAATTCCGCCATGAAATAGGTATGCGGCTTCTCTCCCTCTTCGAAGCCTCTTACTAAAGCCAGTCCGGCAATCTGACCGTCTACCCGCAGCAGGAACGGGTATCTGCCTTCTTCCGTCCAGTAATGATCCAAATATTTGTATTCGTAGAACCCATACTCATTGATATCATCTGGAAGGTAGTCGGTAAAATCATATTTGTACAACGACAGCAGCTGTCTCAATACAGATTTCTGTTCAAACTGTACAAGCT
>NZ_JBFUIX010000095.1:0-23281 GCF_056401635.1 Paenibacillus sp. P4_E11
GTACTTCGGTTACGGCCAGATCGATGTGACCAAGGCGCTTGAATTGGCCAAGCAGAACCAACAATCCCTCTCCATGGTATCAGAGTGGATTGACCGAGAATTGCTACGAATTGCCGAGAAGTATAAAAAATAAAGGTAGTTGGATACGTCAAAAAAAACCGTCCTATAAGGACGGTTTTTCAACGTTTGCTCTATGTAGAAAAACGTTGTGGTAAACGGAAAGCTTGCCGTAAGCCGGGTTCTGTGCTTCTGGTGGTGCGAGCGGGGACCACAAGCCCCTCCCACTATTGAAGCGACAATCATCTATCTAGACGTACCATTGCTGGCATGCTCAAGCGACCAACCCGAACGCACCTCGGGCTAAGGCTGCAGGTCAAGCCTGCTACGTTCTCTTAGGTCTTGCTCCAGATGGGGTTTACCAGGGCATATGTCACCATATCCCCTCGTGGTCTCTTACACCACGGTTCCATCCTTACCTGATCTTATCACGCGAGCGTGATAAGCCATCGGCGGTCCATTTCTGTGGCACTATCCTTCAACTCGCGTTGACTGGACGTTATCCAGCATCCTGCCCTGTGGAGCCCGGACTTTCCTCCCGTGCATAGCACCGGCGATTGTCTGTCAAGCTTTCCGAATTCTATATGCAAGTATACCTGACAGCAGCTACACATGCAACCTGAAGCTAATCCCAGTATTACCAATGTCCATCTTTCATTGCAAACGGAACGGCTCGGTAAGAATCTGCGAGGCGATAACTCTCGTCGTGTAGCGATCGGCCTGCAACGCTTGCTCCATTCGCTGTGTTACACTTTGCTTCATAATCTTCTCCGCATTGTGACCCACATCGATAATGGCTATACCTGCGGCGAGCGCATCATGTGCGGTGTGGTAATCGATGTCACCGGTCACAAGCACATCGGCTCCTGCGAATTGAGCATGACGCACATAACGACTGCCGGCCCCGCCCAACACAGCCGCTTTGCGCACTTCTCGCTCAGGTTGGCCAACCACACGCACGAACGGCACATCGAGCGCTAACTTGACACGTTCAGCGAACGCCGTAAGCGATTCAGGAGCAGGAAGCTTGCCTACTCGGCCCAAACCGAATGTTCGGCCCTTCATGTCCATTGCATACAAGTCATACGCAACTTCCTCATAAGGATGTGCTTTCAGCATTGCCTGTACGACTTTGCGCTCCAATGTATCAGGCACGATCGTCTCAATCCGCATCTCCTCAACCCGTTCAAGCTTGCCGATTTGACCGATGTACGGATCTGCTTGTTCGCCAGGAAGAAACGTTCCAGTCCCAACTATGTTGAAACTGCATTGGCTATACTTCCCAATCTCGCCGGCTCCCGCATCGAATATCGCTTTCAGCACTTGGTCATGATGGCTCCGTGGCACAAAGACAACAAGCTTCTTGAGCTTCTCGGTATGGATGTTATCCAGATGTGTTGTTGCCGTTAAGCCTAGCGCTTCGGCCATCAGATCGTTCATCCCGCCTTCTGCTACATCGTAGTTGGTATGAGCGATGTATACCGCGATATCATGCTTAATCAGCTTCTCATATAGACGGCCCGCAGGGGTATCGGTTTGCAGGTGGGAGATGGGTCTGTAAATAATCGCATGATGAGCAATTATCAGATCAACACCTTCACGGATCGCTTCCTCTACCACGTCATCGGTCACATCGAGAGCGATTAACAGGCCCCGAATGTCCTTCTGCAATGTGCCGAGTTGGAGGCCAATCCGATCATCAGGCATGGCCAGATGTTTCGGTACCATGCGCTCGAACATTTGAATTACGGTCTGTCCTTTTGCAAGCATGCAAGCACCTCCTCGATCTCGGCCATCTCATGCAACAGTGCTGCTCTTCTCGATTTTGCTGAATCGGTATCCGAACGAGCCATTTCATTGGCAACGGCGGCTAGCTTCCGCAACTCCGAACGCCATTTATCGAAAAAAGCGTCATTGGGCTGATTCAACAAAAAAGGTCCCATTTGGTAAAGAAGGTCAGAACTGACCTGAACACCGCAATGGAGCACTTGTGGTTCATATAACTCACTTACGCTTCGTCCATCGTTGTGCAGGGAACTCACAGCAACCTTCTTCGCTGTCAGCACCTCATAGTACTTCTTGTCTTCTTCGAGAATGTGTTCCCAGCTCAAGCTCCATCCGTGCGCCGCAAGCCAGTATCGCACTTGGTCTTCACCAACGTTGGGTTGAAGCACGAGAGTGCTCACTCCTTCAAGCTTAGAACGTCCCTGCTCCAGAATGCTAACGATTAACGCTCCACCCATCCCGGCGATCGTTATCGTATCGACCTCTCCGGCTTCGATCACTTGCAGGCCGTCGCCTTGTCGCACGAGAATGTGCTCTTCCAGGGCGGCTTCCCGCACCTGCTTCGAGGCAGCATCGAACGGTCCCAGATTGATTTCACCTGCAATCGCATGGCTTATGTGACCTTGTTGAACTAGGTAAACCGGTAACAGCGCATGATCCGATCCGATGTCCGCCAGTCGGCTGCCCACTGGCACTTGATGAGCGATCGTCTCCAATCGCTTAGATAATTTGACCATTTTATGCAACCCACTCTATCCATTTTTTTCGTGTCCCGAATAATATTACGCCTGCTGTCAATAGTTTCACAACGAGCGATGTTTGGAACCACGGATTAATCGATCCGGCTATGTAGAATCCATATAGCTCCGGCATTAGCCAGAGTACGAAACAGACGAGCAGAAATATTGGACCCGAGGACATCTTCCTTCGTTGCAGCAGCCAGCCTAACCACCCGAATATGACACATAACGGCAGCCAACTAAACTGAGTCCCTACCCACGTATGGCTCATCTCTCGCTCCTGAAGGATCCAAGCGTATGTAAGCAGGATGCCGATCCATCCACAAAATTGAAACAAGCCCATCCTTGCGCCGACCCCGATTACAATCCAGATCAAGCTGCAAAAGGCAACATACAGGACGAGTAAACGCGGATCATCACTGCCATTTAGCTTCAACAGTACGACACCCAATCCGAGCAGCGCAGCCGATCCGAGCCCGACCAACCCATAAGCCACAATCGGAGTTCTTCTCTTCGCAGCCAGACCGACGGAATAGCAACCGATGACAACAACTCCAAGAAGAGCAATTTGCAAAGGAATGGGAAAAGAGGTAAAATGAAGGACAAGATATGATAATACGGCAACAGACCCAAAGATTAGGAGCCATACGTACCAACGACTGCTCTGAATTGCTTGCACGGATAAGCCTGCTACTTTTTTCTCCCGTTCAATCGTGTCATCCATATATAAGTTCAGCAGGAAATCGCAGTAATGCTCTGGCAGCAGCTTACTTCTTCGCCAATGCTCGATTTCTCGAACAATCAGCTTCCGTTTTTCCGAATCCATTACCGGTTCCTCCCAATCATTATCCACACAGAAGTGGGACGTTCAACTCCAAAAATAGAGACCTTACTGCAAGCAGAAAGGTCTTCATCATTTGGTAAATGGGTTATTCCAGGAAATCCTTCAATCGTTTGCTGCGACTAGGATGTCTCAACTTGCGAAGCGCCTTGGCTTCAATCTGCCGAATCCGCTCACGTGTTACGCCGAACACCTTGCCCACCTCTTCCAACGTACGGGTACGTCCGTCATCCAGACCGAAGCGAAGTCTTAGAACATTCTCTTCTCGCTCGGTAAGCGTATCAAGCACGTCCTCCAATTGCTCCTTCAACAGTTCGTATGCCGCTGCATCCGCAGGTGCCAATGCTTCCTGATCTTCAATAAAGTCCCCGAGATGCGAATCGTCTTCTTCCCCAATCGGAGTTTCAAGCGACACCGGCTCTTGGGCAATCTTCATGATCTCTCTTACTTTCTCCGTACTTAGATCCATTTCCTTCGCGATTTCTTCCGGTGATGGTTCTCGCCCCAGCTCTTGGAGTAACTGGCGGGATACTCGAATCAGCTTATTAATCGTTTCTACCATATGAACGGGAATCCGAATCGTCCGGGCTTGGTCCGCTATAGCCCGAGTGATCGCTTGACGAATCCACCATGTAGCGTACGTACTGAATTTGAATCCTTTAGTAAAGTCGAACTTCTCAACGGCCTTGATAAGACCCATGTTGCCTTCTTGAATCAGATCAAGGAACAGCATCCCACGACCGACATAACGTTTGGCGATACTGACAACGAGACGTAGATTTGCTTCCGCTAACCGACGTTTCGCCTCATCGTCACCTTTCTCGATGCGCTTGGCCAATCCAATTTCATCATCTGCAGATAACAATGGCACCCGACCGATTTCCTTCAAATACATGCGAACCGGATCGTTGATCTTAATGCCAGGAGGCAACGACAAGTCGYCATCCAGATGGAACTCGTCATGCTCGTCTTCTTGATTAGGCCGCATGTCGTCCTCTGCTTCATTGCCTACATCGATACCAAGCTCGGAAAGATGCTCGAAAAATTCGTCCATTTGCTCTGGGTCTTGGTCGAATGGAGCCATCTTCTCCATAATATCCTTATAAGTCAACGAAGAGCGTTTCTTCCCCTGTTCTATAAGCTGTTCTTTGACTTGATCGAGCGTCAGTTCTGTTTCTTGCTCAGTATGTTGATCGTTCGCCATTCCAAGCTCCCTCCTCCCTAAAAGATCAACGTCTACATCCCCCGGGTGTTGGCTATACGCCTTTAAGTTGATTTTTTAGGGTAATAATCTCAATTGCAATTTGCGCGGCGCGCAGTGGATCGCCTTCGCGCTCCACTCGAATCCGTTCCAGCTCCATTTGTTCAATAGCCTTTAGCTTAGGCACAGCTTTGACAACTCTTATACAATCATCAATAACCTGAGCGTTGACACCCTTGACGAAATCCGGCATTAGAATCGAACTAGCGACTCTTTCCAACCGCTCGTCCTGCAGCGAGGTGATGAACCGGCTAGCATCGGGATCGTATCCTTGTGCATAATAGGCATATAAATAAGCAGCCAACGCTGCGTGAGCTTCAATATTAAAAGCATCTTCCAAGTGCTGTTGCACATATGCTGCGACTTCCTTATCGTGCATCATGGCCGTCAGCAAGTCGGTCTCCGCTTTATCGCTCTTCAAGCTTGGTTTCGGAAGAGGAACTCCTTCTCCCCCGTCATTCCTAACATTATTCCACGAATTTTCGTTATTATCCCCGTTTTGCCGCTTTTTTTGCAATTCCAGACGGATCTGATACGTTTCCTGCTTGATCGAATCCAGGCTCATCTGATGTTCTGCGGACAGTTCCTTCAAGTAATGCTCCCGTTCTGTCGGTGAGGCTAGATCTGCAATCACTTCTCGAATAGCCGTTCGCACATACCGAAGTTTGGCATCTGCCTCCTGGAAATTGAAATTCCGCCGTAAGTGGTGCAGCCTGAATTTCACCGCTGGCATCGCGCCATCCAGAATATCTCTGCGGAACCGATCTGCTCCGTGAAGAGCAATAAATTCATCGGGATCAAGTCGATCCGGAATGACCGCCACTTTGACGGTTAATCCCGCTTTCTCCAAGATGCTGAGACTTTTGTAAGAGGCCGATTGTCCTGCATCGTCACCGTCATAACAGACGATCACTTCTTCAGCACTTAGTCGGATCGCTCTGGCATGATCTTCAGTCATCGCGGTTCCCATCGTGCCGACACCGTTATGAACACCAGCTGACCAAGCTCGGATCACATCCGCATACCCTTCGAATACGATTACAGAAGATTCTTTCTTGATCATAGGACGGGCTTGATGGAAATTGTAGAGAACTCGGCTTTTCCGAAACAGAATGGATTCGGGACTGTTCAAATATTTCGGCTGTTCATTTCCTAACGTTCTGCCTGCGAATGCGATAACCTTACCCTTGGTGTCGCGAATCGGAAACATGATCCGATCCCTGAATTTATCCACGTACCCGTCTCCAGACGACCTCGCGGACACTAATCCACCTGACTCCATCAAGGGCATTCGGTACTCATTCTTCTGCAGTTGAACGACTAGTGTATCCCATCTCGCGGGGGCGTAGCCGATTTGAAACGTCTCGATCAATGATTCCGTGAAACCTCGCGTCTGCAAATATTGGCTTGCGACTTTTCCTTGATCGGTATTCTTCAGAATATAATGGTACAACATGGCCGCTCTTTCGTACGCCTTCAACAGATGATCTCGCTCGAGTTGCTTCTCGGTCTGCTCTGGTGTTGCTTCCTGCCAGCCAATACTGATACCGGCTTCCTCAGCCAGATGCCGAACGGCTTCCGAGAACGAGTAACCTTCAATATCCCGAAGGAATGTGATCGCATTCCCGCCAGTTCCACAACCGAAGCACTTGAAAATCTGCTTCTCCGGATGTACCGTGAAAGAAGGCGACTTCTCCGAATGAAACGGACATAGTCCCTTCATATTGCGGCCTTGCTTCGACAAATGAACATATTTGCCTATGACGTCTACGATGTCGTGGTGTTTCAGGACAGCCTCAATGACTTCCTCAGGGATTTGTCCGTTACTAATCCTGCTCACCTTCTTGTGGAGTGCCATTATACGTATTCGCTATATGGAGGTATTCTCCTGCAAACCATGTAAAACTTTTGTCAAAGATTGTAGAAACATAAGTCGATCTTCTTCTGTGAATGGCTTGGGTCCTTTGGAATGCTTACCACCCCGACGCCGTTTCGCACTCTCATGCCGACTCTCCAGCAGGAAATCGATCGTACGATCCGAGTACCTCTGCCCCCGGTTGGATAATACAATAGCTTGCTTGGCCAATCCTATCGTGGCCAGTCCGAAGTCCTGGGTAACTAGAATATGGCCCGGACGCAAACGATTCGCGATATACAAGTCAACCGATTGGTCAGACCGGTCCACCTGTACAATCGTAACGCCTTCCGCAGGTTCCAGACGATGATCATATGAGGCGACCATCGTAACGTTCGCTCCACAGCGTCTGGCTGCCTCGATAATCTCGGGTTTGACGGGACATGCATCCGCATCGACGATAATGTGTGGAATGCCTTGAATCATTCAACCACCAATTTCCTGCCGCAATGTATTTACACCGTTTATATATATACGCTTAAAATGCAAAAAATCCTGCTTCCTTCAACAAGAAAATACTACCTGCTCCGGAACATGCCGAGAATTACACTCGCTGTTTCCTCTACAGCTTTATTCGAAACATCGATGACGACACAGCCTAGTCTGGACATGATCGCATGTGCATGCTCAAGTTCTTTCTTGATCCGCTCAACCTGAGCATACATGGCATTGTCAGCCAACCCGAGACTTTTGAGCCGTTCCTTGCGAATCATATTCAGCTTGTCCGGATCGATTACAAGGCCTACAATTTTGTTCTTATTAATCGTGAACAGTTGATCAGGCGGCTGGAGCTCAGGAACGAGCGGTACGTTCGCTACCTTGAAGGTCCGATGTGCCAAGTACATCGATAACGGTGTTTTCGATGTGCGGGATACCCCGACCAGAACGATATCGGCTTGCACCAAGCCGGATGAGTCGCGTCCATCATCATACTTGACCGCGAACTCAACAGCTTCCACTTTCTTGAAATAGTCTTCGTCCAACTGATGTATAAGTCCGGGCTGATGGAGCGCTTCCTTGTTCAAGACACTCTCCAGTCGGCTGATGATTGGTCCCAGCAAATCGATGGTCGCCACACCAAGCTTATTCGCCCGCGATGTCAAGTAATCCCGCAACTCGGGGATGACAAGCGTGAATAAGATGACAGCCCCTTCCCGGTTCGCCTCTTCCACTACACGGTCAACCGCAATCCGGTCCATAATAAAAGATGCCCGGCGTATTTCCACAGTCAACGGATGGAACTGAATGGCCGCGGCTCGAAGTACCGACTCCCCGGTATCGCCAGCTGAATCAGACACTACATAAACGATCGGCTTCTTGGAACTCACTTCGCCTCAACTCCCAATAAGATAACCCCATCTTATATTCCGTATTTGTCCATCTGATCGAGAAAGTTACGGGATTTCCACTTAATATCAACATGGGTATCGTACAGCTGCCTTACGCTTCGTTTGAGCATATTGCGCGTTGCATCGGACACTTCGATTTTACCTAATCTACCGATATCCATACGCATAAACAGTTGAAGCAGCTTGAGAACGTTTTCGGATAACGGGATGCTGGAAAGATCGAGATGTCGGCACCTCGGGCATAGTAGTCCGCCCATCGACGAACTGAGCGCCATATCTCCATTAACCGTACCACAGGAAATACATTGCGACAAATCTGGAGCATATCCGGCATAACTGAGCATCCGCATCTCATAGATATGGGTGACGATCTGCACGTCCTTATCCACATCAAGCGCATCCAAAGCTGCCAATAATTGATCGAATACCCAAGCAGGACGATCCTGCTCTCCAAGAATGCGTTCAGTCAGCTCCGACAAGTAAGCCCCGTATGCTGCTTTATGAATATTTTCGCGCAATGTCTGATAGGGCTTGATAATCTCTCCGTTGCTGAGATTGCCCATTGATCCGGATTTGAAGAAGACGAATTCCCCATATGTAAACAATTGCGTGATGGCGGAGTGCCGGCTTTTTACTTTCTTGGCACCTCTAACCATCACGCTCATTTTGCCATACTCTCGAGTTAGAATCGTAATGATTTTGTTGCCTTCCCCATAATCGAAGCTGCGAATCACAATGCCTTCAACCCGGTACAGCATATCCGCTCACTCTTCCCATTATAGATAGATGACTGTATTTACCCGTCTAGTTCGTCAGGCAGCAGTTCCTCTTCTTCCTGCTCCTCATCCCCGCTATGGTGAACTTCCTTATATAGCAGATAAGACTCCACATCACCAGTTAACGTAAAATACTTCCACGAGAAATCGCGCATTTGTATTCTTAACCTCCCAATGAGTACGGTCTGCTGCTCATTAGGTATCATTAGCGGGGAGAGGTTCGCCTATCCGTTGCAATAATTGGCACGATCCATCCATGCATAGAACTTGTCTAATCCAATCGGAACCCGAGATCCTTCAACACATGATCTTGATTGCGCCAGTCTTTCTTCACCTTGACCCATAACTGGAGAAATATTTTGGAACCGAGCAGCGCTTCAATATCATAACGAGCTTCCTTGCCGATTTGTTTCAACAAAGCCCCTTGCTTACCAATAATTATACCCTTCTGCGAATCCCGTTCCACGTAGATGACGGCCGATATGTCGACCAGACCATTGTCCTGAACTTTCATGGCTTCAATCTGCACTGCGATCGAATGCGGAATCTCCTCCCTGGTGTGATGCAGGATCTTCTCGCGTATTAATTCCGCACATACAAATTGCTCGGGGTAATCCGTTACCTGATCCTCAGGATAATAATGCGGACCTAGCGGCAAATATCGGCCGATCTGTTCCAGCAACGTATTGACGTTGTTTCCATTGATCGCAGATACCGGGATAATCTCTGCGAAGTTGTACAGGTTCTTATAGGACTGTATAGCTGGTAGCAGCTTCTCGGGATGTACTTGATCGATCTTATTCAGCACTAGAAATACGGGCGTCTTCACGTCTTTCAGTTGCTCGATTATGAACCGGTCACCGCCACCCAACCCGTCAGCAACATCCACGACGAACAAGATGGCATCAACCTCATGAAACGTGCTCTCAGCTACCTTCATCATGAAATTGCCGAGCTTGGACTGTGGCTTATGAATTCCTGGCGTATCGAGGAATACGATCTGCATCTTCTCCGTCGTATACACGCCTTGAATTTTATTACGAGTCGTCTGGGGCTTGTCCGACATAATGGCGATCTTCTGCCCGACTATCTGATTGAGTAACGTAGATTTGCCGACATTCGGCCGACCGATGATGGCCGTGAATCCGGATTTGAAACTTTTTGTCATATGTCCTCCATAAAAAGAATTAGTTATCGTAAATCCTCGGAAGTAAAAGCCCCCGGCAACAATTCAGAAACGGTCGTAATCGTATAGTCTCCTCTTAGGTTCGCCATAATAACTGGCATATCCGCCCGGCACAGCTCAATCATCACTTGACGGCATACCCCGCAAGGAGCAATCGGTCCGTCTGTATCGCCGACGACAGCCATCACACGAAAGCTCTTGGGCGCATGACCGTCAGCAATAGCTCGGAACAGTGCAGTTCGCTCGGCACAGTTTGTTGGCCCGTATGCCGCATTCTCCACATTACACCCATAATGAACATTCCCATGCTCATCCACTAAAGCGCAGCCAACGTGGAACTTGGAGTACGGTACGTAGGCTCGCTCCGAAGCTTGTATGGCATGTTGAATCAGAGTTATTGCATCGAACGGAAGATCAACAGGTATGTGTTGTTCAGGCATCTTGTTCACACTCGCTTCTTGGCTAGAAATAATGAAGGAAAGAAAAGACCAACACCGTAATCCCGCTACCTAGCAAAGCTCCTGTCACCAGGGAAGCAACTTCTGTTCGTTCGCGGTCGTACAAGATGAACATCATTTGCAGCGACAAACTGACTCCTAATAGAGCAATCAATGTATGTGTCGTCAGCAGCGTAACCCAAGTCGATATCGAGAACGATACCGCAGCGATCAGGCTGGGCTTAATCTGCAGTTTCAGATGCTTATGAAAGAACCGATTCTGCAGCACAACGACGAGCATAGCCACAAGTGCGACCAATGTCCAGATTATGCCCGGGGACACGCCCTCGCCCCCCTTACCAGCATGCCGGATTAGGCGGTCGATTGGCTCGTAGAACACGATCATACCTGTTATAGCAGCAAAAACCGCAGACACTAACACCGAGGCTGCGGCAACGTCTTTGGCAATTTTGGCGAGCGGATGGATATCAGGCATTGCCAGATCTACAGCTTTCTCAACTGCTGTATTAATAAGCTCCGTAACGATTACGAGAGTAACTGCCAGAAGCACGAACAATAGCTCGACCTTGGGCAGCTCCAGCAACAGCGCTAATATAAATGCCAATAACCCTACGGAGAAATGAAATTGCATATTCGGTTGTGTCGATAGCGCATAATGCAGCCCTTCATAAGCATACCGGAAGCTGCGGCGAAATCGTTTCACATCTCTCAACGCGTTAACCCCGCTTTAAGCAGTACTTTCTCCTGCTTGGCGAACATTTGCTTCTCTGCATCTTCATCCTGGTGATCGTAGCCAAGCAGATGAAGAAATCCATGAACGAACAAGAAACCAATCTCCCGTTCGATCGAGTGCCCGTATTCTTCGCTCTGTGCAATTGCAGTAGGAACCGAGATAATAATATCGCCTAACGGCTCGGGAAAGTCATCATCATCATCTTCGTCTTCCTCTTCGGCATTATGTGCCGCTTCATCGCTTTCTGCGTCCACATCGTCGTCTAGTTCATCGTCATCATCATCTTCGTCCCCGTACAAGATCTCGATCTCATCCGGACCTGCTTCCAGCATGGAGAAAGAAAGCACATCCGTTGGCCGATCAATGCCACGGTACTCCTTATTGAGCGCATGGATGGTCTCATCATCCACGAAGCTCAGCGCCACATCGCCCGAGTTGACATCTTCCATCTCGCCAGCGATCTGGAGCAACTGCTCCAGCTTAGCGATGAAATCATCCGAAAGTTCAAGTGCTTGTTGATCGTTCGATATATCCAGTTTCAGCTTCATGATTGTTTCGCTCCCTTGCTATCGCTTTTGGCTGGCAGCTCACTCGGATATTCGATACGCGAGTGGAATATGCCAAGCAGTGTCTCGTTCAGCGTCTTGGCGACCGTGTCCAGTTCCTTGAGTGTTAGGTCACATTCATTGAACTGGCCGTCATCGAGCCGCTCCTTAATAATTTTACGAACCATGGAATCGATCTGCTCGATGGTCGGATTGCGCAGCGAGCGCACCGCCGCTTCAACACCATCAGCAATCCCTACGATGGCTGCCTCTCTCGATTGTGCCTTCGGTCCTGGGTAGCGGAACTCTTCTTCCGTTATCGGCTCCTCGACAGAGGAATCCGCCTGTTGCTGCTTCAGCGCCTTATGGTAAAAAAACTTCAACAATGTCGTACCGTGGTGCTGCTCGGCGATATCGCGAATCGGCTTCGGAATGCGCTGTTCCTTCAGCATCTCTACGCCGTCTCTGGCATGTGCAACAATAATTGACTTACTCAGTGCAGGCTCGATCCGGTCATGCGGATTCTCGATATTCATCTGATTCTCGATGAAATAACTCGGACGCCTCGTCTTCCCGATATCGTGATAGAACGAGCCCACCCGACAGAGCAGCCCGTCAGCACCTACTGATTCTGCGGCTGCTTCTGACAAGTTCCCTACCATCACACTGTGATGATAAGTACCAGGCGTTTCCGTCAACAACTTGCGCAGCAACGGATGGTTCGGATTGGATAGTTCAATAAGCTTGAGCGGTGATAAGATACCAAAGGCCGCTTCGAAGAAAGGCATTAATCCGATAACGAGTACAGCCGTCAGCAAGCCTGCGGCAACCGCGAAGCTCATAGAGAATAGTATTTCGTTGCGTGTATAGGCATTTTCCAAAAATATTAGAGAAGCGACGGCTGCCGCTCCCGTTAATGAAGCCATAATACCAGCCTTCAAGATCGATGCCCGTTGATTCGCCCGCTCAGCCGCGAAGACAGACGTTAATCCTACAACAAGGGCTATAAACCCATAGCGATAATCGAATAATTCCTCATTCTTGATATTGAAGATAACACTTGCCAATACACTGAACAACACGGTTGAGATCACGGCAATCGGCACATCCAATAACAAGGCAATCAACATGCTCCCCATCGCCACTGGAGCCAAGTAACCTATGAATGGATATTCCAAATTTTGCCCCAAGGCTACAATTTTCATTCCAACCACGTTCAAGACGAAGATAACCAGCAGCATAAACAACTGTGCGTTGCTCTGACGAATGGGCAGTTCACTGTGACGGATGAACATGAACAGCCCGCCTACCATCAGGATAACAGTCATGCCTAGACCAAGCTGCGGCCAATAGTTCACTTTATCCTTCAGCAATCCGGCCGTCTTCACGCGCTGGTACAACTCTTCACTAATGATCTCGCCCTTATGCACGAGTACATCGTCCTTATTAATATAGACCGGCTTCGTATTGTCCCGTGCCTTCGCCTTCTCTTCATCCGTCGCCTGTTGATTGAGGAACCGATTAGGCGTAAGGACGAATCGGGCAATCTCTTGCACCAATTCCCGATTCGTACTCTTCGTCAGGGAGGACGAATTGACAAGCTCGGCAACCTTGGCGCGCGCGGTCTGGGCATTCTGGACCTGATCGGACATGAGCCGATTGACGATATCCCGGGTAACAGGCTCCATTGCGCTCAAGTCTTCTTTGGTCAGACGGGGAAGCTTGAAATACACTTCCTCCGGTATTTTATACTGCTGCTCCTCCAGACGCGCCTTCATCTCCGCTACGAACATATCATTAGGCGCACCCGAAACGGCTGATCTGTAGAGAGACTGCGTATGATCTTGGTATAAGGACGGAATGACGGTGCGGAAGACGTTCACTTTGTCGCTCAAGGCATCATCATTGTTGATTTGCCGGAGCTTCTCGAATATCGTTTCCACCAAAACTTCGTTTTTCATAGAGATGAATGTGTAGACCGGTTGAACCTTCTTACCCGCTTCTTCTTTGGCTTTCTGCGTCTCAATGCTGTTCTCCATCTGCATAGGCGCGAGAATCGTCCGGTCACTCACCATGCCAAGCTGGATATCGTAGCGCTGAGGAATCCACTTGCCAGATAAGGCAAAATAGAAAAGAAAAGCCAGCCCGATCAACAGGATGACTCGAATACCGACATTGTACTTCCAACCGTTCAACCGGTAAGAAAATGATTTGCCATTAATAGAAACCCGTTGATTGCGAATCACAACGTTCTATCCCCTTTGTTCATCCCACAGGAATGGGGTTCGGTTAACCTTGGTTGTCTCGTTCCAACTGATAGGCTACGATGATTTTTTGCACTAAGGAGTGACGGACGACATCCTGTTCCGTAAAATGAACAATTCCAATCTCTTCTATCGAATTCAGTATTTTCTCCGCTTCAACAAGACCGGAATTTTTACCTCTCGGCAAGTCAATCTGCGTCACATCACCAGTAATGACCATCTTAGAGCCGAAGCCTAGACGAGTCAAGAACATCTTCATCTGTTCCGGAGTCGTATTCTGAGCTTCGTCCAGAATGATGAACGAATCGTCCAGCGTTCGTCCACGCATATAAGCAAGCGGTGCAATCTCGATCAATCCGCGCTCTAACGACTTGGCCACCTGATCTGGCCCGAGCACATCATTAAGAGCATCATACAACGGACGCAAGTAAGGATCAACTTTTTCCTGCAGGTCCCCTGGAAGGAAGCCGAGACTCTCTCCTGCTTCAACGGCAGGACGGGTCAATACAATACGTTTGACTTGCCCTTCCTTCAACGCTACAACCGCTAATACGACGGCCAAATAGGTTTTCCCCGTACCCGCCGGACCAATTCCAAATACAATATCCTTCTTCTTGATCTGAGACACATAGTGGCGTTGACCAATCGTCTTCACTCGAATCGGCTTGCCCTTAAAAGTTGACCCGATCTCACCACGAAGTAAATCGAGCAATTGATCCGCCTTCAGCTCCTTGGCCAGCTCAATCGCATACAACACATCCCGCTCCGTCAACGTGTAACCACCGCGAACCAATTGCAGCAGTACATCGAACAACTGTTCAAGCCACGTCTCTTCCGACGGTTCGCCTTGTATGACCAATTCCGCTTCACGGCTAAATAAGCGCGCAGTCGTCTTGCTCTCTATCAACCGCATGAATTTGTCCTGCGGGCCGAACAGAGCAAGACCTTCTGCTGCGTTTTTCAAAGTCATCTTAATTCCATTTGCGTTAGCGTTCTCAGTCAATATCTCATTCTCCTTCAGTTGACAATCGGCTGCTCCATGGCAATATTCTGCTCCACTTCGAAAAGCACTTTCATATAAACTTTACCATTGTCCGACTTTTCATGCAAAAGAATCTTTTCGCCACGCAGCTTGGCATCCTTGCCCGCAGCGGCCACAACCTCGGAACGAGCTTGCTCCATAGCGATCTGTTCTGCCTCCTCGCGAGTGAGCTGCATCTCCTCCATACCGGATTCCAACACCGTCTCCTTCAGCCAGCCGAATGGCAAGGAATAGTTTCTCCATTGCAGCACTTTGCGCTCGGGAATAACTTCGAATTGCTCGAACGGCAGCTTGCCATATCCAGACATCTGGATGCCTCTGATCCCTATGACGAGATAAGAACGTGTTTTCGATTCGCCTGTGTACACCTTCTGCTTAAGCATCAGCGGCATTTCTACTGTGGCTTCTTGCCAGACGATGCCTCTTACCGTTCCCCGCGCCACAACGACTTGCCGAGCCGAATCATCCCCAATTACGCCCGATATGAGGATATCCCCCTTCTTCACGTTCATATTCGTCTTGGCGATGGGTTTACCCGTTTCGGCGAATATTTGGGTGATCGTTGCATTGTGGGATGCTACCAAGTGCCTGGGGTTCATTAACGGGCTGCTGTCGGGTCGGGTCGACTCCACAATCTTAATCTCGACCTTCGTGCCATGGATCTCCACTCCAATCCAGGATACACCCGGCAGCAGCTGATGAATCGATCTGGACAGCATGTCCGGTTCTTTCATGCGGAATTTCCATTGAAACCGGTATAGCCCCTGCTGTCTGGCTGCCTGAATAATGTCGCTCTTCGCGATCGTCTCGTTGCCCACCACATCAATTCGCCAGACAAGTGAAGATAGCAAATACAAGCCTACCACGAAGGCAACCAGCCCGATCAGGAACGTCTTCCGGTTACCAAGTTTGTCCAATAAAAAAGGAAACCCATTCCGTTCCACGACATGGATACGGGAGCCAGTCTCTTTGAGCAGAGGCCGCATGCGAAAAAAATCACGGATGATGACGTGAAGCCGTACCGTATGCTCGTCCAGTCGACGAATGTCCCATATCGCAAATTTTTGTTGAATGAGCGAATTGAGTAGTTTCTCCAGCTGACTACCACGCACGTCAACCGCAACATACCCTCGAATACGGTTAATAAATGTCGATTTCACCGCTCCCGTCCTCCCTTATCATGAATCCGAATAGCGAATGTCCGCTATAATGCCCTCGATAAACACTTCTTCCGGTAATATCGCTCGGATTACTAATTGTTTGCCCAATACTTCAAGCGAACCTTGACTCAGATTAAGCTTCAACAGCTCGCTAGAGAAATGCGCCACACCTCGATGATTTTCTATGTAGAGTTGTCGATTCCCAATCATCGTGAACCTCGGGAGGTCGAATACTACGTCTTGGGGAAGGTCAAGCATCTTCGCCGTCCATTTGCTTAGTCTCTTATTCAAGCGCAGCATGAAAGGCCTCTCCCCCACTTGTTGAAAATGCATAGCTTTTTACACCATATGCGGGGCGTGCGGCTTTTATAACATGGGACTTGGCGGGCGTGAGCTTGGAGGTCGAAAACATGGGAGACCCCGGAATAAAGAAAAACCGTCCGGAAGATCACCGGACGGTCCTTAGTGGTTGAGTTCAGTTAGCGCGTGGGAAGGGCATGGGAGGAGATTCCGACCGTTGTTGAAATTTTGTTCCTATGAAGGAGGGAACCGCCGGTTTCAACCCAAACCTCATACTTTCTGGCGTGTAAAAAAACAGCCCCCACTCATGGAGACTGCTCGAACAAACTATTTACTAGTTGGCTTCAGACGGATTATCTTGTCATCCCCAGGTCTTGGCGAGCCTCTACCGTCACGATTGTTCGTTAGGACATATAGCGATCCGTCTGGGCCTTCTGAGACGCTGCGGAGTCGGCCCCACTCGTTCTTATAGAGCTTATCGACAGTTTCGAAACGAGTAGGATCCCCTTCCTTAAGCGTCAGCTTAAGCAATTGGGACCCGGATAGATTGGCTACAAGGAGAGCTCCTTTCCAGGGGCCACTTTGAACGAATGTCATCCCAGAAGGCGCCCAAGTCTCGGTGCCGCTGTGCAGCAGAGGAGGACGCATCTTCGTATTCGTCGGCACGGTGGTCCCGGCTTTCGGGGACGTTTCGTCGCCTTGAATGAGCGGCCAGCCATAATTGGCGCCTGGCTCGATCAGATTAATCTCGTCATGTGCCGACTGCCCATGCTCAGAGCTGTATAGCTTCTTAGTAACCGGATGCCATGCCAGACCTTGTGGATTCCGATGTCCCCAGCTGTACACAGGAGAACCAGGGAATGGGTTGCTCGCAGGAACCGAACCGTCTGAAGCGATTCTCATGATCTTGCCTGCTCGGCTTTTCAAATCCTGGGATGCATTCGGTTCCTGCGCATCCCCGATCGTAAAGTACAACAGCCCATCAGGACCAAACCGGATACGTCCACCATCATGGTTGGACTGTCCCGGCATCCCGTCTATTAACACTTTGTCAATGACAGCCTTATTGTTCTTCTCGACGAGACGAATGACTCGATTGCGCAATCCGCCCTTCTCTTCGTATGTATGGTACACGTATAAGTATCCATTCCGTTGAAAGTTAGGATCAGCGGCGATACCAAGCAAGCCGCTTTCGCCCTTACTCATGAAGGCAGTTCCTGCTGTCTTGAGAGACAGGACTGGCTCCCTTACCAAGCTACCCTTGTCGATCACGCGAATAGTACCGGACCGCTCCGTCACGAACATGCGGCCATCCGGTACGAAGGCCATGTCCCAAGGAACGTCAAGCATCTCGGCGACGACCTCGGTGTTGTAGACCGCTTCTGACTTCAGCGGCTGAGTGTGTTCGGCAGGTGGTGATGCGTTGCAGCCACTGCCGAATGTAAGAAGCGCCGCCAATGATAGGGCGGCGCATAGAGGTTGGATTAGCATCATACGATCACTTCCTGTATGAATATGGTTTGCGAGCACGGGGCGGACCTAGAACTTCCGCCCACACGACACCGCGGCGGACCGCATCCGCGTCCGCTGTCAGCGCTGCGGCCGCAGCGGACGACTCGCGCTCAAGCGAGCGCGCCGCCTCAGCGGCCAGCTGGGCGTCCGCGGCCGCCACGAGGCTGCCGCGCTCCGGCACGCCGCTGCTCAGCGGCGCACGCTCTTCACGCGGCGGCGTGACGCTTGTGCGCTCCGCCGACGGCGCACGCGGCGCTTCAGCGCGAGCTTCCGCTGGCTCGCGGCTCGTAGTGCGGCCCGGCAGCCAAGAGCCGGGCTCACGGTCGTTCGGCCCGCCGCCGAACGATGGCATCTTCGGCGTGCGGCTCGGCTTCTGCTCACCGTTCGGCTTCTTCCGAGATAACATCGACAGCAGGAAGCCTCCTATGACGATCACCCAGTAGATGTTGCTCAACAGAAATTCGATTATTCGTTCCACTGACGATCCTCCCTTCAAGAATTACCATAATAGGAGTCTAGGGGAGACTGTCGATTAACTGTTGATAGAAGCTAAGACGGCCGTTCCAAGTGAAAAAGGACCCCTACGCTTTACCCCACAAAGTGAAGACTAGCTCTGAAGATAACGCCGAGTACTTTGTGGGGACCCCGAGAGCTCAAACATCTTGTTTGAACCTCCCTGATTGTATAAGGGATATTGCGGTATGGAGGTTCAAGCCAAAACTCGCTGGGGTCCTCTTTTTCACTTTCCACTCCTCTTGTCCACAGTTAATCGACAGCCTCTAGGGTAACGTTATTCATGTTTATCGGTCGGGTTGGTCTTACCGATCGACGATCTCATCTGAGTATCGGCTTCAATATTGCGCAAATTCATATAGTCCATGACGCCCATCTTTCCTTCACGCAGCGCTTCGGCCATAGCCAGAGGTACTTGCGACTCGGATTCAACGACTCGCGCTCTCATCTCGACGACCTTCGCTTTCATTTCCTGCTCTTGAGCAACGGCCATGGCGCGGCGTTCCTCCGCCTTCGCTTGGGCGATCCGTTTGTCGGCCTCGGCTTGCTCGGTTTGCAGATGAGCACCAATGTTCTTGCCTACATCCACGTCAGCAATATCAATGGACAAGATTTCGAAGGCAGTTCCAGCGTCCAGCCCTTTACCAAGCACCGTTTTGGAAATCATATCGGGATTTTCCAACACATTTTTGTGAGAAGCCGACGAACCTACGGTAGTAACAATACCTTCACCAACACGAGCAATAATCGTCTCTTCTCCAGCACCCCCGACCAAACGGTCGATGTTCGCGCGAACCGTCACACGCGCACGAACCTTCACTTCAATCCCATCCTTCGCCACTGCAGCTACGATAGGGGTTTCGATCACTTTTGGGTTAACGCTCATCTGCACCGCCATCAGCACGTCACGTCCAGCCAAGTCAATCGCCGCCGCACGTTCGAACGGAAGCGGAATGTTCGCACGCTGTGCAGCGATCAACGCATTGATTACACGGTCAACATTACCACCTGCTAAGTAATGGCTTTCCAGTTGATTAATATTGAGCCCCAAGCCCGCCTTCGTTGCTTTAATAAGCGGATTCACAATTCGGCTAGGGATAACACGACGTAATCTCATAGCTACAAGCGTGAATATTCCTACTCTTACCCCGGAAGCTAGGGCTGATATCCACAGCATGACCGGAACGAAACTCAGAAATACAGATAAGACGATGACCGCTAACGCGATAATTAACAATAGTGTAACTGTTGGAGCCATGAGTACAATTCCTCCTTTGAATGATTCGTTATTCCGTGATTGATTTGACTACAACCCTTGCACCTTCTACCTTCACTACTCGAATCCGTGTATTATTCATAATAAACTCACCATCGGTCACGACATCGATACGTTCACTACCGATCTCAGCAGTACCTGCCGGTCTAAGCGGAGTTACAGTAATCCCTTCGATTCCAAGAAGGTGATCCTTCGATGGCTGCGAGACGAAGCCTAACTCGCTCTTCAGCTCATCCTTTAGAATAAACCGATTCCATATCCCTCTACGCTTGAACACTTTGATGAACACCGTTATGATAATCGCTGCGAGTACGACTGCAACACCAAGGGATAACAGAGCATTCTGAGAATCATATGCAGCCATCACCACTCCGCTTATTATCGATATAATACCCAGAATACCGAGAATGCCGAAGCTTGGTACGAATATCTCAATCCCTAACAAGACGATACCGATGATAAAAAAGGTCACATCCTCGCCTCCCGCGAAGCCAGCCACATAATGGCCGAAGAAATACAACCCGAACCCTGCGATGCCAAGCACCCCCGGTATGCCGAAACCCGGAACGAACAGCTCAATCAACACTCCAGCAATCCCGATCATCAACAGGAATGTCATAATGATGGGGTCGACTAAAAACCGGGCCAGCTTCTCCGAAACAGTCGGTTCGAACGAAATGATCTCTGGATCCTTCACCCCGGCAAACCCGATAACTTCATTCAAGTCAGCCGTCACCTTGTCGGCATACCCCACCTTTAAGGCTTCTTCCGCTGTCAACGATACGATCTCGCCTTTCGCAACCGTTCGCTTAATCTGAGGCATCTCCACAACTAGATCCTTGTCGACCATGCCTTCGGCGATCAACGGATCGCGTCCTCTCAGCTCGGCTGCAGCCCGCATCTCACTAGCCCAGTGCGAGACGACCTTGGCTGATTCTACCTCATTCCCATTCCCGTCTACAACTGCGGCCGCACCCATCGAGCTTCCCGGCTCCATGACGATCCGTGTTGCATTCAGAGCAATGTAGCTGCCGGCTGATACAGCACGACCATGGACGAATGCAACCGTCTCCACCGGACTTTGACGAATGAGCTTGCCGATCTCTTCGGCTGAATCCACCCGCCCGCCAAGTGTATCAATATCGAGCACGATGAGCCTTGCATGCGCTTTCTCTGCGTCGCGGAACGCTCGCTCTAGAAAGCTCTGTAACCCACTCTCCACCGTCTGATGCACAGGTATTACATACACCAGCCTACCTCCAGACGTCTGCGCAACTGCACCATTCGCCGAATCTGCGGTTGGGGCCTTAGGCGCTGTCACGTCGGCCATTGCCGGAACTGCAACTAACAAAGCGAGAACAAGTACCAACCCGATCATCAACCATCGTCCGATCCTATCTCGGACTGGCTTCATAGGCATGTCATTCCTCCCTCCCTCTTTCGCAAAGCTGATACCCTTCTGCAGCATAGCCTGTTTCACGTTACACAACTAATACGTTTCGTCCGGTCAAATGTTTCAACAAGACTTGTCTGATTTCCTTACAGTCAGAAAGGCTGCCGCAAATGCGACAGCCTCTTTGTTGATTCATGTACATTAGTAAGCTTAGTCCGTACTGTTGCTCGTCTTACCCAAGAAACCGCTGTACCGCCTGGTTCACGAGCTTGCCATCGGCACGACCTTTAACCTTTGGCATCAGCGCTGTCATTACCTTCCCCATGTCCGCTTTAGAAGAAGCACCCGTCTCCTGGATGGTCTGTTGTACTATGACACTGATCTCTTCTTCCGTTAACTGCTGCGGCATATAAACGGCAATTATCTCAATTTCTTGCTTAAGACTGTCGGCCAAGTCGTTACGACCAGCCTTTTCAAATTCTTGGAGGGAGTCTTTGCGTTGTTTAACCTCACGACTGAGAATATCAAGCACTTCATTATCATCAAGCGTTCTTTTTAAATCTATCTCAACATTCTTAATCGCCGATCGAACCATACGGATGACGGAGAGTTTGAACTTGTCCTGATTCTTCATCGATTGCTTCATATCTTCATTCAATCGTTCGCTTAAGCTCATTGCAACAAAATCCTCCTAGAACTTTCTCTTGCGAGCAGCCTCCGACTTCTTCTTACGCTTGACGCTAGGCTTCTCATAGTGCTTGCGCTTTTTAACCTCTGCCAAGACGCCGTCCTTCGCGATGGAACGCTTAAAGCGACGAAGTGCAGCATCGATGGTTTCATTTTTGCGAACTCGAGTTTCAGACACTAGTTTTCCCTCCCTCCGAACAGACCGTCCCAAAAAACCCAGAACACGGTTATCAAACTACATTATATAGGAAACCGAATTAGGGTGTCAACCTAACATTCCAACCTATTTTTCCCGACGCCTTCGAGCCCTACTCAAACCTAGGTGTATCAAGCGTTCTTGACGTTCAATCCGCCTAACTTCTCGCCACCCATTAAGTGCAAATGAAGGTGATACACGACTTGTCCACCGTCAGCTCCACAGTTATTAATCAGTCGGTATCCACTCTGAGCTACACCCAGATCCTGAGCAATCCGCGGTGCTGCCAATAGCAGCTCACCCATACTGTCACGATCCCCTGTCGTCACTTCATTCATGGAAGCGATATGCTTCTTCGGAATAAGGAGTACATGAACGGGTGCAGACGGCTGAATGTCATGGAAAGCAAGTACATGCTCGTTCTCGAACACTTTTTTGTTCGGAATTTCTCCACGTACGATTTTACAAAAGATACAATCATCCATCCAGGATCACTCCTCGTGAAAAATTAAAACAACCGCAAAATAACAGAGGATAAAAACTCCATCTCCAGCTTCTCGGTCATGAAATCAGAGGCCATCTTCAATTGTTTCTCTGTAAGTGTCTTGTTATCGGCATCCGTCTGCAATTGCTGCTCAGTTGTAATCAGCATGTCCCTCAGCCACAGCAATTCCTCCTGCTGCTCCTGAATCGTCTTTAGCAGTTTGTCGGCCTCTTCGGTCTCCAGCACGAGTTCCACCATGTAATTATAGCTCTGCGTGAAAAACTGCTCTCCCTCGTAATAAGGCTCTTCCGAGTAATTGCTCTGCAAGTATTGCTGCAGTGCCATTCCGATAAAATGAGCCGTTACATCCGGCGTGCAATTCAGCTTGAGATACCGTAGAAATCCTTGTGGTGTACGTTCATCCTTGTTGCTCATATCTGGCTCATGCTTGTACATTTCATGGAATATGAACGTTAATAGCCTCAATTCCGTGCCCAAATAAATATTATGGACAATCAGCTCATGCAGGTCGTTTACTAGTCCTTCGATTTGCTCGAGCGTTTCGGAATAATGAACGATTTGCTGGTACAAGAGCTGCTTATAATTAAGCATTTCTTCGTACTCGGCTTCGTCCTCGATTTTAGACAAAATATTAGTTAAGCTTTGCTTCAAAATGGCAATGTTGCTTTCGTCAGCGAATAAGGGGTTGCCAATCAATTTCTCATCGTGATTCATGAAATAATCGACGACGTCGCTAMTATCTTCAATGTTGTTGTATTGGATGTCAGTAGTCATGTAGGTGAGGAAC
>NZ_JBFUIX010000096.1:0-21830 GCF_056401635.1 Paenibacillus sp. P4_E11
CTGTTACACTGGTCGTAATATAGAGCCTTCGTCCGCGTAATCGGTTAGAGGGCTATTGCTTGTTCACAAGGAGGAATTCACGATATGGAAATGGCCGCGGCCCAGATGGTGGCTCTACGGCAAGCTGATTGTCTCGTTCCTGATTCTAGTCGTTCCCTTGTACGGAAACAGTCTGAAGATGAATGAGTCCAGCAAAAGAGCGCTTGAAATACTCGGCATGTATAAAATCGTTGCATGGTACCGAAATTGGTACTTTTAGTGATGTAAAAACCTACGGATTATTATTTGAAGATTGGAATGCAGAGCGTGTTAACAAGTCGGGTAACTTACATTAGACATATGGCATCGTTAAGTTAACGGGCAGTTTAACACAACCAATAATACATAACGAGCGATGGAGCGGATCCATCGCTTTTGCTATGCTTAAGGGCAGACATGGACTGGAAGCCGCGTTGCGATTGGGCAGGATACGATATCCGGGAGAGTTCAAGATTAATAGCATAAGTCCAAGCAAATATATTAACCAATTCATACACTGTTACTATCTTATGTTTAGGAGAGTGAAAGGGATGGGATTAATATTTAATCGAAATGTTAGAGTTACTTTTTTCTCGGGTTTTAACTTTACTGGAAGAAGTCTAACATTTAGACGAGGCGTGGCAGTTTCAAATCTGGGATTATTCGGTTTTAACAACATCATCTCCAGTTTTCGGCTAAGAAATGTTGTAATTCCTCGTCAAGTTACGTTAGTACTGTTTTCAGGCCGCAACTTTACAGGGAATTTTCGAATTTTCCGTGGTAGCCAGAACATTTCAGACTTACGAGCTTTTAACTTTAACAATGTAACCTCGTCGTTTATTCTGGTTGGATTCCGGATAACAACTTCTCAGATTCGTACCATTCAACGCACAGGCAGAATGCCAAGCGGCATTTCCAAATTATAGGCTAAAGGGACACTGAAAAAAGCGCCCTTTTTTCTTCAAATTTTTCTTGATGAAGGGAAGGATTGAGGCCTTTAGAACTTTTGTCAGCAGCCTCACTAACCTAAACGGGCATGATAGTTGAATAAGAAACCAGGACGAGGCTGCCGGCATAATCGGGAGCTTCAATTTTTTAGTGGGCGAATGACGGATCAGCAATGGGTATATGTTCTTGTCATTAATGGATATATGTTCATGTCATCCGATGTCGAGTGACATAAACATATATCCATAATACACCGCTAAGTTGGCGGTTTTTTCAGTTATGAATACATATTCTTGTCAAACCGAATTGACAAGAACATGCATTCATTGCCGATGAGTGCCAAAAACATATATCCATTGCCGAGGTGAATGATATCAAGTCATTAAGCTATACGAACGGGCAGTATAGTATGGCGAACAAAGGGTCACCTAGTGTAGGATTGTTATATCTTATTCAAATGGGAATGGAGACTAATGGGATGAGGATGTATACAGATCCAAAAGGTAAAGCTTACGAGGAGGTAATAGATTTAGCGATACGAAACTCGAAATGGTTCGTGCTCGGGGAGAAGATAGCGAATGCGGCTGATGTGAACCGTGACATTTACACAAGCGTATTGGATGCGCTGGAACCTTTCCTGGTGAAGACCATCGCAATCCAAGGCGATAATATGGATGATATTATACAAATAAGAAATACCTATCGCAGTCAGGCATTTTATACCGCTGGAACTTACTATTTTTATAAAAGCTGCGATGAAAGCGGAAATCTACTGAAGCAAATTGCAAACCGCCTATCAGATTGGATTTATCCACACCTGCCGGAAGATTTGTGTTTCTTGAAAAAGGATGGCGGAGACTACCTTTACTCCGTTGTGCATGAACGTATGTATGGTTTGGAAGTAACTGAGGAAGAAGCCATTGGACTGATGGATCGGATCACAGGGCTCTTTTTGGAATTAAAGGCTCATCGCGATCTGAATCGTCTGCTGGATGATGCCATAAAACATAAATCCGACTGGCTATACATCAGTGGGCATCGGCTGACTGAGTTACCTGAGCGAATCCGCGATCTTACAGAGATGCGGGATCTTGAAATTTTTGAGCAGGATCTTTATCGTCTACCGGAGGGGTTGTTCAAGTTAAGAAAGCTTGAACGCTTAAGCATCCTGACGGCTGATTTGGAGAGCATTCCTGCATCCATTGCTAGGCTCAAGAATCTGAGGCAGCTTTGCATCCAGTGTGCGAGCTCGGATCGGCCGACTCCCGGGTGGCGGGCCAAGCCGAAAGAAGAGATCAGCCTAAACCGCATCCCACCGGAGATTGGGGAACTGGAGCAACTGGAGCAGCTTACGATTCAATACACCTCGATCCATGAGCTACCGCTCGAGTTAGAGAGGCTTAAGAACCTGCGAATCTTGGACTTAGGAATATGTATGATCAGTCAGAAACCCGATTTCCTCAATGGTATGAAACAATTGAAATACATAAATATTTCAAAGGATTCGTTAGGGGAAACGATTGAATCAGAAGAATAGCTTAAATAACGGGCAAATGCATTAAGCTAACTGGGAACGATAGTATGGAGCTGCCATAAGGACAGCTGCTCTTTGATGTTCGTTGAAGTAACTGGCAGGATAAGAATTCAAAAGAGTATTGATTGGATAGTTCCCCAGCGAACCCAAGTTGAAAAGAGTCGGCATTTGGTTCCGTTGGCTCCCTTCTGAACGTTGGGTCTAAGTATCTTCTGCCCAGCAGTTACTGCCCTTTGCCCAGGTGTATGTTAGTGTAAGGTGAAAATATTTTTGGAGGTCATTAATTATATGAATCAAGAATGGTTGGATTCACTTGAAGGAGAAAAAAGAAAAAAGGCAGATGAACTTATTAGTAAACTGAAAGATATCAATTGTCCCGATCCATTTATTTGGGCCCACTCTGAAATTGAAGAAAATCAACCTTCACTTGCCGAATTTAGATTTTTAATATTTCTTAAACGTGATGCAATTGATTTTTTTGATAAGAACCCAGAAGAGTATGTAAGTACTTTAATTAAGAATGGCTATCCTCAATTTAGAAGTGTTTTTCAAAAGATGATTGATTCTGGAATACAACCAAAGGAAATTACGGATCTATTAAAGCTATTTGTTTATGAAGGTATTGTAGATACTCTAAGTAGGTTTGAACACAATTACAATGATAACGTTAAAGAGTATCCGGATTTTGTTATTGCTGAGGCTGATGAGGAGGGAAACTTAACGGGTAGACCAATGCATGGAGTGTACCACAATTTGTGGATGTTAAATCCAATGAACTAATAAATAAGAAGAAAGACAGATATTTCTGTCTTTCTTCTTATTTAAAGTCCGATTTCATTTACGGTAATGAACATAGCGAAACGCTTGCAGAAACAAATGGCCATGGTAGGTGGTTTCATAGGAAATCATGATTTGGCATTGATCCAATGGGGGTTTTTCAGCAATGGATATATGTTCTTGAGGTCCGCGTCACTTTGTGGGGCTATCTAATGGCGTAGGAAATCATCAAGGTCTAATATCGAGCATCCTGACGATGGCGGTTACGGCCTCGGCACGGGTAGCCAATGTTGAGGGTGCAAAGTTGTTGCCAGTCGTACCGCCAAGCAGATTGTTCTTACCGGAGATCGAGGCGGCAGGTTTGGCCCAATCGGGAATATCGGCATCGTCGGCATAATCAGTCGTCGCACCGGGAGTGAGCGTTATGCCCAGTCCTTTTACTACCATAGACATCATCTCCGCATGGGTAATGTTCGCAGTGGGACGGAAGGTGCCGTCAGGGTATCCGCTAATTATGCCAAGCTTCACGGCTTGCTTAACGGCCTTGGCCGCCCAGTCTTGGATCTGATCCGTATCGGTGAACGTAAGATCCACGCCCTCACTAGCCGGCTTTAACCCATTCATCAGCATAACGGTAAATTCAGATCGAGTAATGTTCGCATTCGGCTGAAACGTGAAGTCTGGATAACCGCTGGCGACTTTAAGATCATAAGCTCGCAGTATCTCAGGAGTCGCCCAATTTCCTTTGATGTCAGTGAACGGGCCGGAGTTTGCGGAAGTTCCTGCCGTGACGACTACCTTGGTCCTGGCAATAAAGTTGCCGTCCTGTGTGTTGACTGTAATGTCTGTCGAACCTGGGGAGAGGGCGGTTACTTTTCCATTAAGGTTCACAGTAGCTGCTCCCGGGTTGCTGCTTATCCATGTCACATTCTGATTAGTAGCGTTATCCGGAATTACCTTAGCCATGAGAGAGACGCTATCTCCGGTACGAAGGAATAGTGCAGTTTTGTTCAGTACAACACTGCTTACTTCGGTTGTCGTGACCGTTAGAGCTGTGACGGTAATCTTGCACTGTGCTACGGGACCGTCTCCAGAAGTTGCCGTAATGGTCACCGTACCGGAAAGGCGGGCACTCACGTTGCCCTTATCATCCACGGAAGCTATGTTCGGATTGGTGCTTTTCCACGTGACGGTGGAATTGGATGCATAGCTTGGCGTAAAAGAAGTCGTAAGCTTGCTCGTCTGCCCCTCAGTTAGAGCTAGAGAAGTTTGATCCAAGGTCATCGTCTTGACAGGTACCTTGAGGGCATACATGTACATCACATAAGTATGTTCCAAGTCGTTGGTGTCAACGTTTTTCATATCGGGATAGTTGGTGGATACATCATACAAGGTGCCGTCATCTCCGACTGCGAGGGGTTGCGGTTTGTCTGTTACGAATCTATATTGCCATTGAATGGCGCCATCTGGGTTAAGCGCATAGATTGCCTTATTGGAAGAGGAGTGGGTGTAGACCAGCCCATTCGGCGTCAGCACGGGTGGGACATCGGAACCGCCTGCGGCAAACTGCCATTTCAGACTGCCGTCAGAACGAATAACGTTCAGTTTGGAGTCCGCTGACCCTACATAGACGTCGCCATTCTGCGCGACCGACGGAGCGAAGACGTTGCTCCCTTGATCGAACTTCCATTTGAGCCCCCCGCTAGGCAGGATGGCGTATAAGTTGTGATCGGCCGATCCAGCGAAGATCGTACCGTCTGGTCCTACAGCGGGAACAGAGCTCACAATCCCGCCGGCTTGGTACGTCCATTTTCTCGTTCCGTTGGGCTTGATCGCATACAGGGATGAAGTGCCGTTGGCCGCATATATAGTCCCGTCAGGAGCCGTCGCTAGGGAGGGTTGACCTCTAACCTCCATATCGTACAACCAGATTTCGGATCCGTTCTGTGGATTCAGAGCATGGAGGATGCCATCACGGGACGCCGCATACAGGATGCCATCTGATCCGAATACAGGAGTTGATCTAATCTGATCCCCGGCTGCGAATGCCCATTTCTTCGTTCCATCCGGACGAATGGCGATCAACTCACCCGGATTATCGTGTGCATTACTGACATAAATCGTGCCGTCCGGCCCAACGATAGGTGGTGTTAAAAGAATGTCTTCGAGCAGGTAGCTCCACTTTTTCGTCCCATCGGATTTGAAGGCAGAAACGTATGATACAGAGCCAAGAAAACTAAACGTATGTCCTAAGTAGATTGTATGATCCGGTCCTATTGCTGGAGCGCCCATATATCGGCTAGCGAGCGTCGGAGCTTTCCATTTCAACTGAACGTCGCTGGAGTTTTGGAAAATAATCAAATCTTTGATAATGGGGAACTCGATAATGGGGCCCGGAGTTAGTATCGTTGAAGGATCAAGCTTGATTTCAGCTGAGACGGGTATATTCAGGCACCCGAAGCACATGGATATTCCCAGTAAGCCGGATATCCAACTCCTGTACATCCGCATGGAAAAAACCTCCTGTTTTAACCTTGATTATTCCTTTTCCGGTCTTACGATTCAATAAGACTTTTCACTCAATTATGGTACGAATCGTGTCGAATCGAAGAGGACTTTGCGATTCGGTCACTCCACGCTAAGCGCTTGCCCGCACCTGGCGCAATACACGGTTCCGGGAGGGGAAACCGTACCGCAGCCGTTGCAAGGAATCTCTCGGCGAAGTTCTCTAGTTTGATTCGGTTCAGCGACAGGTGTCAAATGCTTGCGCTCAGGATTGATAAGGAGAAGAGCCCGAGTTTCTTCTTGGGTGCCTTGACGAATTAACCGGCGCAAAAGCCATATGCCGCATGCCCCGACGACCAGCTGCCCGATGAGCCCTATGATGCCTCGATTCGAAGCGATATTCCACGCGGAGTGCAGCAGCACGGCTTCGGCCATGAATAATATCGCTATTCCATATCGTTTGCTGCGATTGCTTCCCTTGTCCCGGCGCTGCAACCGCCACCAGCCGACGGCCATGAGCCCGGTACAAATTCCGTGGCCGAGAGGGGACAGCAGAGTGCGCACCCATAAAACGGCCAGCAAGCTCGACGTAGAATCGATACGGGCCAACCCATAGAGCGCACTCACCAGACTGGCGAATCCCATGCCGGCCGCAACTCCGAAGACAACCGCGTCGGTAAGGAAACGCGTGCTTCTCACCCGGAACAGGGCAAATAACGGAAGTAATTTGCACAATTCCTCGATTACGGCAATTAACAACGGAATGGTATAACTGTGCAGTCCTCCAGCGGTTGTCTCCTCAATGAATACGAATCGGGTTTCCAGCCACCACGCAAGGGGAACAGCGATCCCGGCGGTTTCGATAAATGGATCAGCCGCCGACAATCGATGTCGGCGGCTGTTCTGTTGATTGAACTAAGAGAACGATAACTCAATAATAGAGCGGTAGTCTAGGACTTTATTTTCTCGTCCAAGGCTGCCGCTGTTTCATTGTCTTTCTTCGGTTAATAGATTTACGAAATCTCCACTTGGATTTAACGTTGCGCGAATACTTGGTCTCTATGATGTAGATGAAGGAAATAAAACATTTTGATAGTTTTGAAGGAAATCCTACAAGAAGCGGGAGACGTGGAGACAGCATGATTCGTTATTTATGGTTTGACCTAGGGTATACGCTGGTGAGAACGAACCGGGAAGAAGTTTATCAAAAGGCGCTGGAACGTTTCGATGTATTCCGGAATCCAGATGAAATCGCAATCGCCTATCATAGGACGGACAAGATGTTCATGCGAGAGTTTCAAGGTGTTCTCGGCAAGGATAGCCGAGCTTTCTTGCCCTGGTATATCGGAACGCTGAACTATTTCCTGCGGCTTTCGCTGCCGATCGAGGAAGTGATGCAGGTGCATCGGTCATTGACCGAGGAATTGCCGGTACAATGGAAAGCTTATGATGGTGCACGACAAACGCTTCAGCATTTGCGAGGTCTCGGATATCGCCTCGGCCTCATCTCCAATTGGGACGAGTCGGCCCGAACCGTATTGGCTCGGAATGGATTGGACGAGGAGTTGGACGAAATCATCATTTCCTCGGAGGTGGGAATGGAGAAGYCGAATCCGGACATTTTCCGGCTAGCCTTGGCTAGAGGAAATGTTGCGGCCAACCAATCGCTCTATATCGGCGACAACTACTACGACGACGTCGTAGGCAGCCAGAAAATCGGCATGCATTGCTTGCTCATCAATGCTTACGGAAACCGCGGCGTCGAGGAGCTGTCGTATCATCCCATCATATCCGGCATTCAGGATGTAGCATCGTACTTGGGACATTCCCGGATGCCGCTGGAGATCAATCGGTAAGGAGTTTTGCGAATGTCGACGATCGTGGAGAGAATCGAAGAGCAGTTCGACGCCCTGAGCGTCGCGCAAAAGAAAGTGGCGCATTACATTCAAGCCAACATGCAGGATGCGGTGATGGAGTCCGCACAGAAGATCGCGAGCAAATCCGGGGTCAGTGAGGCGACGGTTCATCGTTTGGCGCTGGCTTTGGCTTATCCGGGCTTCTCGGGCATGCTTCAGGATTTGCGCCGCCACGTGCTGAAAGACCAACGTGCCGTAAAAAATTTCCAGAACTCGACCAGCCATCAGGAAGATTCCTGGATCGAGAAGCACTTCGTGCAGGAAATCGAAAACCTTCGGGAAACGATGGCGTGGACGAACAAGGCGCAGATCCGTCAAGCTGCCCGAATGCTGCTGGATGCGGACCGGATCTGGATCGCCGGATGGCGGATGGGGCTGTCGGTCACTTCGTTCTTCAGCTTCGTCCTGAAATATATGCTGGGCAATTGCGAGTTGATTCCCCAAGGAGGTGTTGCGGAATACGCGTCTTACATTAAGTCTGGCGATATCGTGTTCGCGTGCGGCTTTCCCAGATATTGCTCGCGAACGTTGAAAGTGTCGACGCTGGCCAAGGAGCAGGGAACGAAGGTTATCGCGCTTACTGATTCCGGGCTGTCCCCGTTTGCGAAGCTGGCCGATTTATCGCTCTTTGCGGCATGCAAATCCACCGGATTCCTCGATTCCTATACGGCATCGCTATCGGTGGTGAACGCCCTCATCAACGAAATCTCCCATCTTGAAAAAGAGCGGGTCAAACTCAATATCGAGAAGATGGAAGTGATGTTCAAAGCGTTCCAGGACAACTTCGAGTGGATGAATCGGTCGAAATAAATCTCGCGGGAAAGGATCTTCGGATGGACATTACCGTAATCGGCTGTTGGGGGGCTTACCCCGAGAAAAACGAAGCGACTTCAGGCTATTTAGTGGAAAGCGAGGGCAGCAAAATCTTGCTCGATTGCGGCAGTGGCGTGCTGTCCCGGCTGCAAAACCATTGCTCGCTCGAAGAATTGGACGCCGTTGTCCTTACCCATACGCACGCCGACCATATCGCGGACGTATACAGCCTGGAGTTTGCCATTCTGATTCTGATGCGGATCGGCAAGCGGACCAAACCGCTCGACGTATACGTGAACGGCGAGGGAAGCGGTAGCTTGGCTTTCGGATACCCGGACAACGTTCGAGTCCATTCGATCGCGGCAGACATGATTTTGACCATTGGGACGGTGAAATTGGAATTCTCCGAGAATATACACGATATTCCATGCCTAGCGGTCAAGTTGACGTCTCGAGACGGAAAAACGCTCGTGTATTCCGGCGATACGGGCTATTGTCAAGCCATTATCGATTTTTCCCGGTCCGCGGACGTTCTGTTGATCGAAAGCAGCTTTTACGATCGGCAGGCGGGCATCATGGAAGGGCATTTGACGGCCGGAGAAGCGGGGCATATCGCGGCACTGGCCGATGTGGGGCAAACGATCCTGACGCATTTCCCCCACTACGGAGAGTTGAGCCAGTTGGCCATAGAAGCTTCACGGCATTTTGCAGGACCAATCCGATTGGCTCATTGCGGCATGCAAATCACCATTTGAGAATGGAAGGGGTTTTTTTCTTGTTGAAGCTAAGGAAAACGTTCGTTGTCGGGTTCTCCGCACTAATGATCATGTCGATGGTCATGTCCGGTTGCGGCAAAAGCAGCAATAGTGGCAATAGTGACAATAGCGGCAATAGCGCTCCATCCTCCCCGGCAGCCGGCGGGAAAATCGCGGGCGGCACCGTGCGGGTCGCGATGGCGACCGAGCCGGATAATCTGGATCCTTACTTGTCCGCGGCGACGGATACCGGCTCGATGATGGACAACGTATTCGATGGCTTGTTCGAAGCAGGCGAGAACAGCGACCTGATTCCGGCTGTGGCGGAATCTTACCGAGTGTCCGACGACGGGCTAACTTATACGTTCGTCCTGAAGAAAGGAATCAAGTTTCATGACGGGTCGGATCTCAATTCGGAGGACGTCTATTACTCATATGCGAAATTATCCGGATTGAACGGGAAAAAACCGCTCTCCTCGAAGTTTGCCGCGATCGAGAAGATCGACACTCCGGACGACTACACGGTAGTCGTGAAGCTGAAAGCCAAAGATGCGGCGTTCTTGGCCGCCAACATCGTCGCGATCGTCCCGAAGGACTACGAGGGGCAGAGCACGAAGCCGATTGGCGCGGGTCCGTTCAAGTTCACGACGTACACGCCGGGCCAGCAGCTGGTCCTGGAGAAAAATGAGAACTTCTACGACAAAGAGCACAAGCCAATGCTCGACCGCGTGGAATTCAAGTTCATGCCGGATCCGAACGCATCCGTGCTTGCTCTGAAATCCGGGGATATCGACATGGTTCCGGGCATCACCGCTCAAGGCGCGCTCCAGCTGGGGAACGGGTTCAACATCGTATCCGGGCCGCAAAACATGGTTCAACTTATGGCGCTCAACAATTCGGTTCAACCGCTTAACGACGTGAAGGTCCGCCAGGCGATCAACTATGCGATCAACAAGGACGTCATTATCAAGACGGTCGCCGAGGGCAACGGAGTCAAGCTCGGTTCCAATATGAGCCCGGCCATGAAAATGTACTACAAGGAAGGGCTGGACAAGCGTTACGAGCCCAATGCCGAACAAGCGAAGAAGCTGCTGAAGGAAGCGGGATACGAAAACGGGTTCAAGCTGACGATTACCGTTCCGTCCAACTATAAGTTCCACGTCGACACGGCTCAGGTCATCGCCGAGCAGTTGAAAGCCGTCGGTATTCAAGTGACGATCAAGCAAATCGAGTGGAGCAGTTGGCTGGAAGACGTGTACAACAATGCCAAATACGAAGCAACGATCATCGGTTTGACGGGCAAGCTCGATCCGCACGAGGTGCTGGGGCGATATGAAACGACTTATGCGAAAAATTTCTACAAGTTCAGCAGCAGCCAATTCGACGATCTCGTGAGTCGCGGCCGTCTGGAAATTGACGAGAACAAGCGGGCCGAGCTGTACAAGCAAGCGCAAACGATTCTTGCGGAACAGGCCGTCGCGGTTTTCATCATGGACCCCAGCCGTTCGGTAGCGATGAAGGGCAGCTTGCACGGCTTTAAAATGTACCCGATTCAGAAATACGATTTTGGCGCCATGTACTATTCGAAGTAACGAGGGATGGTTCGGTGAGATTCTATATCCGGAAGCTGGTCACTTTAGGTTCGACCGTTTTGCTCGTGTCGGTCATAACGTTTTTGGTTTTTCAAATATTGCCGGGGGATCCTGCCGAGATTGTACTCGGCGTCGATGCGGATCCGTATCAGCTCGCCGAGCTGCGCAAGACGATGGGGCTGGACCGCTCGGCAGCGGAACGTTACTTGTCCTGGATAAAGGATACGGCTGCCGGTGATTTGGGCAATTCGCTCCGTTACCATCGTCCGGTGGCGGACATAGTATCGGAACGTCTGCCCGTGACGATATCGCTCGCGCTGATGTCCGTGGGGCTCACTCTGCTCTTGGGTGTTCCCCTCGGCATCTATATCGCGCGGAAGGACGGCAAGCTCCCGGCGCTGCTGTTGTCGGTGTTCACCCAGTTGGGCTTGGCGGTACCGTCGTTTTGGCTCGCGTTCATTTTGATTTTGTTGTTCTCCGTTACCTTCAAATGGTTTCCGACTTACGGTTACGTCCCTTGGAGCGAGGATCCGGCAAGAGCATTCCAATCGCTGTTTTTGCCCTCGTTGGCACTCGCCATTCCTGGCATCGCCGTCGTGATCCGGTATTTGCGCAATACGCTGCTGGATCAATCCCGCATGGATTACGTGCGCACCGCCAGAAGCAAAGGGCTGCGCGAGAACCGAGTCATGTACCGACACATACTGCGCAATTCTCTGATTCCGGTACTGACGATCGTAGGTTTGTTGATCGCGGACACGCTGGGAGGCAGCATCGTCGTGGAAAATGTGTTTGCGCTGCCGGGACTCGGCAATCTGCTGATCACCTCGATCGGCACACGCGACTTGCCGCTGCTGCAAACGATGGTGCTATACATTGCCGTTATTGTCGTCTGCATCAATTTTGTCGTCGACATTCTGTATACCGTCATAGATCCGCGCATTCGACTGAAAAGGTGAACGAGATGAAATGGAAACAGCTAGTCCGCAACAAGCCGATGATGATCGGCGCGAGTTTGATTGCCCTGCTCCTCACACTCATGGTGACGAGCCTGTTCTACACCCCTTACGGACCGAACGAGATGAACACGGCGATGCGTCTGGCCCATCCACAGCCTTCTTACTGGTGGGGGACGGATAATTTTGGGCGCGATATTTTTAGCCGGATCATGGAAGGAACACAAACCGCTTTTCTGATCGGCTTCGCGACCGTGGCGATCGGAATGATCTTCGGCTTGATCATCGGAGCGGTCGCTGGATACATGGGAGGATGGCTGGACGAAGTCCTGATGCGGATCATCGACGCGAAGCTGGCGTTCCCTGGCATTTTGCTGGCTATTATGCTCGTCTCCGTATTCGGCCCTGGGCTGGGCAACACGATCGTCGCCCTTGGCGTCATGAACATCCCCGCATTTTCCAGAATCGCGCGCAGCGGATTTATCCAATACAAGGAATTCGCTTTCGTCAAAGCGGCGATTGCGAGAGGGGCGGGGCCGCTGCGCATCATATTTAGCCACATCCTGCCGAATATCATTTCGCCGCTTATCGTAGCCGCCTCGTTAAGGTTCTCCGGGTCCATCCTCGCCGAAGCCGGGCTGAGCTACTTGGGACTGGGCGTACAGCCGCCCGACCCGAGCTGGGGCAGAATGCTGAGCGAGGCCCAGCCGTTTATCGTGAACGCTCCATGGTACGTCCTTATTACGGGTGCAGTCATTACGACGATGGTTCTCGGCTTCAATCTGCTGGGGGACGGGATAAGGGACCTTTACGACAAAAAAGGTTAGGTTAGGAGGATAGCCGTCATGGCAAGTGCCTTGCTTGAGTTGCGGGAGTTGGAAGTCGCATTTACGATCGGGAAGAGAGCGTATCCGGCGCTGCAGCAAATCACATTCCAGGTTGAAGAGAAAGAAACGGTCGGTATCGTCGGGGAATCCGGATGCGGGAAAAGCCTGACATCCTTGTCCGTGATGGGCTTGCTGCCCGAGACGGCAACGATGACCAAAGGCGGAATTGTGTTGGATGGCAAGCCCATGGAACCAGCGTCCATGGAAGAATGGAGCACGGTCAGAGGCAAGCAAGTTTCGATGATTTTCCAGAATCCGATGTCGGCGCTCAATCCGCTCATGCCGGTCGGTAAGCAGATTGCCGAGATGGCCATGGCCCATCTATCCATCTCGAAGCAGGAAGCGAAGCAGTGTGCGATGGACATGATGGCCAAAGTCGGCTTGTCCCGGGTGAAGCGGCTGTACGAAGATTATCCCCACCGCCTTTCCGGCGGCATGATGCAACGGATCATGATCGCGATGGCTTTGATATGCAAGCCGAAGCTGCTGATTGCCGATGAACCGACAACGGCGCTCGACGTGACGATCCAGGCACAAATATTGGATTTGCTTCGGGACATGAACCGCTCGACGGGCACCGCGATTCTCTTCATTTCCCACGATCTTGGAGTTATTCGCGAGGTTTGCCAGCGGGTGATCGTCATGTACGCCGGGTATATCGTGGAAGACGCTCCTGTGGAGGAGATTTTGCATGCCCCCAAGCATCCTTATACGGCCGGGTTGCTGCAGTCGCTTCCAAGCGCCGACAAGAGAGGCTCCCCTCTCTATACGATACCCGGCCGAGTTCCTTCGATCGCCGATCGGCGGTCCGGGTGCCCGTTCGCGGGACGCTGTCCGAGCGCTTCGGACCTTTGCGAGACGGCTACTCCGGTTCTGTTGCAAACGGCGGCCAATCACAGGGTCCGGTGCCACTTGTACGCGGACAGCGGGAGGGCTATATGACGGAGTCATTGTTCCAGATAAGTTCGCTGACCAAGCATTATCCCGTTCCGAAGCAGGGGCTGCTGGAGAAACGGCACGTTTTGCGGGCGGTGGACGGCGTTTCTTTCCGAATCTATGAGGGAGAAGTGTTCGGGCTGGTCGGCGAAAGCGGCTGCGGCAAGTCTACGACGGGCCAGCTGCTCGTGCAGTTGGTGAAGCAAACGCAGGGAGACATCTATTACCGAGGCCGAAAAATAAGCGGGCTCTCGGGGAGCGAGATGAAATCGCTTCGGCGGGAAATCCAAATCGTGTTTCAAGATCCTTCTTCTTCGTTGAATCCGAAGAAGACGATCGGCTGGATTCTCGAAGAGCCGCTGATCATTCACCGGATCGGGGACAAGCGAACGAGACAGAGGATCGTCTCCGAGATGCTGGAACAGGTCGGGTTGGATCCCGGCTATACGAGTCGGTATCCTCATGAGCTAAGCGGTGGGCAGAAGCAGCGTGTCGGAATCGCCGCCGCCCTTGTGCTGTCGCCCAAGTTCATCGTCATCGATGAGGCGGTTTCTGCCCTCGACGTGTCCGTGCAGTCTCAAATTTTGAACCTACTGAAAGAACTGCAACAAAAACGGGGCTTAACGTATCTGTTTATTTCCCACGATCTAAACGTAGTGGAATATATAAGCGACCGGGTAGGCGTCATGTACTTGGGAAAAATGGTGGAAATCTTCGAAGCCGGAGTAGGGGAAGAGCCGCTCCATCCATACACTCGTGCGCTGTTTTCTTCCATTCCCGACGTCAAGAAGAAAAAAGAACGAGTGACGCTTCAGGGCGAAGTACCCAACCCGATCCATCCTCCGAGCGGCTGCGCGTTTCATCCGAGATGTTCGTTCGCGATGGATAAATGCCGCACATTGGCCCCAGACTTAAGACGCGTAGGAGCTGGACACGAAGTAAGCTGCCATTTATACGAGGAGGCGAACGACACACTGTGAAATTAGGCGTAATATCGGATTTGCACGTGGATCTTAACGAACTTACAGGAGAACCGCCGATCGAAGAAGCGTTATTGGAGGTCGCCGCCGAGAGCGGGCTGGATGGCCTGATTATTGCCGGAGATATTTCGAACGACGTCAACCGCACTCTGGCCGTCCTTCACTCGCTGAAGGAACGTTGCGATTATCCCGTTCTTTTCGTCCCTGGCAATCACGATTACTGGAACAAGGACAACGGAATCCGGGATACGTGGCAAATATACCGGCAGTTTCAGTCGTTCGATGGCTGCTTGAGCGAGAGACCTTACGAGCTGGGGAACGAATGGGTCGTCATCGGGAACTCCGGTTGGTATGACTACACGCTGGGCGAGCCGGACTATTCGTTCGACGAATTCGAACGTATGCACGCCATGGACCGGACGTGGCAGGACAGCCTCTACGTGAAATGGGGAATGAGCAACCGGGACATTCATCGGTATTTTTACGAGCGCATGGAGCGGGAACTGGCGGAACATCGCGGCAGACCGATCGTGATGGTCACCCACATGTTGACGCATCCTTATTTCAAAGTACCGATGCCCCACCCGCAGTGGTCTTACTTCAACGCCTTCCTGGGAAGCGAGGAGTATGCCGACCTATACCGGCGCTACGGTGTGCGTTATGGCATTATGGGCCATGTCCATTATCGGAAGAAATACGCCGATCAGGGAACGGAATTGATCTGCGCTTGCCTGGGGTACCGGAAGGAGTGGCGGAAAGCGTCCGCGGTCGAAGAGATTCGCGATTGTCTGCAGATCATATCCATTTGATTAGGCAGAAGCTGAGTAGTCAATAAGATAAACTGGCTGACCTTATATTCACTGTCCGAAGGGCAACCCTTTGGCTAGGGTCGGTTGCAGATGCGTAGTTCATTAACCTAACGGGTACGATAGTTGAATATAATTGGAACGAGGCTGCTGACATAATCGGCAGCCTCATTGTGAGGGACGGTAATCACTGCCGGCGGTGGTTTTTCGAAAGATGGTTAGATATCAAGTTTCCGGTTACCGATCCATTTCACCATTTCAGGATCGCGATGTGAAAAGAATAGGCTCTGTTTCGTATCTAAAGTAGAAATCACCTCTATATCCTCTTGACTTAATTCAAAAGCAAAGATATTGAAGTTTTCAATAATTCTTTCTTTACGAACAGACTTTGGAATCACAACGACTTCTCTTTGTGTCAACCAGCGTAAAACCACCTGAGCAACGGATTTATTATACTTTTCAGCTATGGATACCAATACTTCATTCTGGAACAAGTTATTTTTTCCTTCAGCAAAAGGTGCCCAGGACTCAATCTGAACATTGTTCTCTTTCATGAATTTTTCACTTTCGATTTGCTGGTTGAAAGGGTGCATTTCAACCTGGTTTACGGCAGGAACGACTTCATTATGAATAATCAAATCGATCAGACGATCCGCCTGGAAATTACTAACTCCAATTGCACGGACCTTTCCTTCCCGATACAATTCCTCCATAGCACGCCATGAGCCATGCACATCGCCAAATGGCTGATGAATTAAATACAAATCCAAATAATCCAATTGCAATCTCTCTAGTGATTTTTCAAAAGCTTGTTTTGTGCGCTCATAACCAGCATCCTGAACCCAAAGTTTCGTAGTGATAAACAATTCCTCTCTTGCCACGCCACTCCGTTTGACCGCTCTGCCAACGGCTTCTTCATTCAGATAAGAGGCCGCTGTATCAATCAGCCGATAGCCTGCCATCATAGCGTCATAAACGCTTTGTTCACATTCATTTTGATCTGTAATCTGATAAACACCAAAACCGAGTATAGGCATCTCAACGCCATTATTCAAAATTACTCTTTGCATATACAATCCTCCAGTTATTTTTTAAAAGGTCCAACTAAAAATCCAAGGAATATATTAAACGGCACCAACTACAGGATGGGGAACGTACAGCTCTTCCAATGACGTAATTTCTTCAGGTGTTAACGTTATCGATAGAGCACCTACGGCTTCTTCGAGCTGAACCACTTTCGTAGCACCGATAATAGGAGCTGTGACAGGTTCTTTCTGCAGTAACCAAGCAAGTGCGATATGAATACGGGGAACACCATGTTTTTCTGCGATTGCCGCAACGCGCTCCACGACCAATCGATCCATATTTGTTGTCGCATCGTATTTGATTTTTTGCATTTGATCGGTTTCGGAACGAAGTGTTGTTTCCGACCTATCCCGCGTCAGTCTGCCTGATGCAAGTGGGCTATATGGAATCACACCGATTTTTTCTGCCATGCAGAGCGGCAGCATCTCCCTCTCCTCTTCACGATAGATCAGGTTTAAATGATTCTGCATCGACACAAACCGCGTCCATCCATTTTTCTCAGCTACATGTAGCGCTTTAAGAAACTGCCATGCATACATAGCAGAAGCTCCAATATATCTTGCCTTACCAGCCTTCACAATATCATGCAACGCTTCCATCGTTTCTTCAATGGGAGTATTGTAATCCCAGCGGTGTATTTGATAAAGGTCAACATAATCGGTTCCCAGTCTCTTAAGACTCTTATCAATCTCACTCATGATTGCCTTTCGGGAAAGCCCTGCACCATTCGGACCTTGATGCATACGAAAATGAACCTTTGTCGCTAGGACAATTTTATCCCGATTGGCATAATCCTTTAGAGCACGTCCAATAATTTCCTCACTGGTTCCGTCTGCATACACATTTGCGGTATCGAAAAAATTGATACCTAATTCAAGGGCTTTTTTTATTATAGGACGACTGCGCTCCTCATCAAGTATCCATGGATGATGCCACCGCTCTGCTACACCAAAGCTCATACAGCCTAGACAAAGCTGGGATACATCCAAACCAGTATTACCAAGTTTCACATATTCCATTTGTCGATACGCTCCTTTGTTCCCTTTTGTTAATGGGGATAACCTTATTATGCAACAGATGAAAAAGCGACAGTTATCCCATTCATGCCAAATGATTGCCTAATCCTCTCACGACACTTATGTAACTGACGAATTTGGAATATACTCGATCTATAAGGAGTGAAGGAACAAGGAGGATCTTATGCTTGAAATAATAACTAAACAGCAGATTGAACTTGCCGAACTAATTGAGCGATATTCCGTCCAGGACGGTGTTCACGCAACTGCCATTCCGACTTTATTTTTCATACGTCGCTCTGAATTGACCGGACCGACTTACGGAGTTTACAAACCTTCCTTATGTATTGTGGTTCAAGGGGCGAAGGAGGTATGGCTGGCACAGGAGAACTTCAAGTATGATCCTGCAAATTACCTTATTGCATCAGTTAACTTGCCGGTTATTGCCCAAGTCACCGAAGCTTCTTCCGACATTCCGTATTTGGGTTTTAGACTTGAATTTACGGCGAGTGAAATTTTAGAGGTATTAAGTGATTCTGAAATTCGAATCACCCCAAAAGGGAATGTTGAGCGTGCTATGTTCGTCGGTCAGATGGAGCTACCTATTATGGATTCCATATTCAGATTAGCTCGTTTGCTAGACAATCCGAAAGACATTCCGTTCCTAGCTCCTATCTACACAAAGGAAATTCTATTCAGGCTTTTGCAAGGGCAGTATGGTGCTACGCTGGCACAAATCGCAATGGAAGGAAGCGGCACCTACGGAATCAAGCAGGCTATCGAACAAATTAGCAATAACTATGATAGGCCTTTGCGCATTGAAGAGCTCGCAGAAATAGCTAATATGAGTATTTCTTCGTTTCATAGACACTTCAAAGAGGTAACTGCTATGAGCCCTATTCAGTTTCAAAAACAGCTGCGATTGCAGGAAGCACGTCGCCTATTATTAATCGAATCAACAGATGCCGCTGATGTAGCTTTTCGAGTAGGCTATGAAAGCCCCTCGCAATTCAGCCGCGAATATTCTCGCATGTTTGGCTTTTCCCCTAGACGAGATATAAAGCGCATAAGAGTATAGCTGAATTGAGTTCGGGGTTAAGCTAACGGATATGATAGCATCATGACAGCAGGCCCGACTTCATCGGCAGCCTGTTCCACTAACAGGTAGAATACTTCCAATATGTGTTAATATAAAAGTGGATGTTTCTTTGTTCAAATTCAGAGGGGCAGGCCTTGGTCTCGTTGGAAACTAATAATTTGGAGGGCGTTATTGAAATGGCGAAACTAATCTACGCTACTAACGTATCTTTGGACGGTTACATTGAGGACGAGCAAGGTAATATCGATTGGACGATCTCCGATAACGAGATGTATGCGTTCTGGACTGACTTCGAGCGGGCGATTGGCACCTACCTATATGGGCGTCGAATATATGAGTCGATGGTGTACTGGGAGACGGCGAGCGCCGTCGGCGATCAACCGGAGGAAATACGGGATTTCGCGCAGATCTGGCGAGCGGCTGAGAAAATCGTGTATTCCCGGACGCTTGAGGCGGTTTCAAGCGCCAGGACTAGGATCGAGCGCGAATTCGATCCTGATGCGATCCGGAGGCTGAAGGAGTCTTCAGTTGCCGACATTACGATTAACGGCCCCGAGCTTGCTGGGCAGGCGATGAGCGCGGGACTGATCGACGAGTGTCATCTGCTTCTTAATCCGATTGTCTTGGGTGGAGGGAAGCGAGCATTGCCGGACAACCTCCGTATGCGGCTAGAGCTGATCGGTGAGCGCCGCTTCCAATGCGGCGTTGTTCATCTTCACTACCGCGTGATCGTCTGACCGCGACGCTAGAGAGTGAAATCCAGGAGATACGCCTTCGGGCTTAGGTTCAAGTAATCGATGAGACGAAGAGGGGGAAACCGAAATGAAGACGATCAAGCGCATGATGGACCACCTGTACTGGGCGGACGGACGCATCTTGGACGCGCTCGAGGAGAGTGAGACGAAGAGCAAGGACCTTCTGAAGCTGGTTCGGCACGTCGCGGTCGCGGAACGAGTCTGGTTGTCTCGATTGCAGGGCAAGGGCAGCGCGCAATATTCGTTGTGGGAGGAAGCGGAAGGCCTGACGGCGATCCGGACGATATTCGAAGAGAACGCCGAGCAATATCGCGTCTATATCGAAAAGCTCGAGGAATCCGAGTTGGACGAGATGGTCGACTATGCGAACCAGAGCGGGGTTCCGTTCCGAACGTCCGTCCGGGACATCCTGTCGCAGGTCCTCTTACATGGGCAATATCACCGGGGACAGATGAACCGGGTACTTCGGATCGAATCGGCAGAGCCCGTCCAAGTCGATTACATCACGTTCGCGAGGCTCTAACGGGGCCTAATAATCACCATCACTCGGAATGGGATTGGTATTGACCTAACGGAGACCGATAGTACAATAAGAAACCAGGACGAGGCTGCCGGCATTTATCGGCAGCCTTCTTGAAGTAACGGGCAGATTAATGGAGTAATTTACCAGTCAACTAAATAAAACATAATCATAAACGTATCGTCTGTAATAGAGTAAAACAACTCGTTTTAACGAACCCTTTGGAAGTGTTTTTGAGAATAGTTAATAATAACTTTTTAAAAGGATGAAACAACAATGAACCCCTTTTTCAAGATCATGTCCGTTTGCATTTTGCTATTAATAATAATTGGATGCTATAAAGACCCAAAAATTGAAGGGGCAAATAAGATTAGTCAAATGGAGAGAACCTCCACATCAGAGAAGATATTTAAACAGAACAAAGACGCGGACATTCTATGTGTCTATGGTACACGTTATTATAAACGTGCCGAAGATCAGGAGCAATATAAACAAATGGATTTGAAAATAAATCATGAGTTAGGCGAGGTAAGAAAAGAGTACAAAGATGGAAATTTTTTCGAAGATTACATGGCAACTAAACTCCAAGTTGGGACAAAGATATTTACGATTCAAGGTCAAATGCAATCTGAATTGCTTCTTGTAAAACTGGGAGAAAAATACGTTGTTTATGTATATCACAATTCAAAGGATTTGTAAAAGCCCCCTCGTGTGAAGCGATTCATGAAACTAACGGATACATTAGCTCAATAAATACATGACGGCAGCCGGCCAGAACGATCGGCTGCCGTTTCTCAACGAACGGGCAGGATAGTGCGTTAAATTGAAATTTTAGTTGGATCAAAACCTAGTGGGAATACTTCTTCAAAGCGGTCCTTTTTCTCATACATGTTATACCAAACATCAGCAATGACGTCCGGATCTCCAGCCGTTCCGGGTTGTATCATGGTCCCGATAGAGAGATGTCMCACAAATACACCTTTTTCTTTCAACTCATTGTGCAGGTTTGAAGCATAATTACGAATACCAGACATAACGATTCCGCCATTCCCTACAAAAGGTAAAGGGAACATTGCAGATAAGCCCGTTGTAAATAAGATTGCACCAGAACCGTTATTTATCATCTCAGGTAATACCTCATTGACCGAAAGAACTGCAGGCAGCAAATAGCTGTTTATTTGTTCTAATACACTCTGAGGCGTAGTCTCCAGAACATTTGTGAATTTATCCCACCCTGCATAAGGRCTAAATTCTAACACATCGATAGAACCAAACTCACGTTTAACAGCTTGAATGGCTTGTTTTAAATCAGCCAAGTCCGTGACATCCGCAACAAAAGATTGTGCTTCAATATTAAGCTTTCTAAGTTTCCGAATTTTTTGGCTAGAGACAAACCCAATCCAGGTCCTGCACCTACTATTGCAACAGTTTTCATTTTTCATTAACTCCTCATCTGTGATATATTAAAGTAACATGTGTTGCTTTAATGAATAATTTACAGCCAATCAAATAATGTAACAACCAACAATCAGTGTAGGAATGTTGCTATAGCAACAAGATTGATTATTTGTCGAGTGTAAGGAGGGGAAATGTGGCGACAAAAGTAATGAATGTAAGAACGACACAAACAAAGCAGTCTTTGATTAACGCATTTATCCATTTAGTTTCAAAAAAGGATTTTGAAAAAATAACGATAGCGGATATAACAAAGGCAGCACTGGTTAATCGAGCCACATTCTATGCACACTTTAAAGACAAATTCGAATTATTGGACTTTATTATGGGGGACTCCGCATCAGCTGTGATCGTAAACCGTACTAAAGGTGAAGTGAAATTCGATCAAGACAGCATACATCAACTCGTTATAGCATTATGTGATTTTTATGAACAACCGAACATCCAATGTCGCAGCAGCTATGTAGGTTTAGTCG
>NZ_JBFUIX010000097.1:0-20731 GCF_056401635.1 Paenibacillus sp. P4_E11
TACATATTCAGCGCGGCCTGTCACTTTGAGATAACTGTGCTCAGGTCCAATTCCCGGATAATCCAGACCTGCTGCGATCGAGTACGTTTTCTTCGGATTGCCATCCTCATCGAGCAGCACCAGACATTTGAAGCCATGGATCATGCTTGGTACGCCCTCCGTCAGTGTAGGTGCTTGATCCGGTTCTACCCCAATCAGACGAACAGTTGGCTCATCGATATAGTGGGCGAATGCACCAATCGCGTTACTGCCTCCGCCTACACAAGCTAATACAGCATCGGGAAGCCGACCTTCCTTCTCAAGAATTTGTCGCTTCGACTCTTCACTCACTACGGATTGGAAATGCTTGACCATCGTCGGGAACGGATGAGGACCTACTGCAGAGCCTAGCAAGTAAAACGTATTCTGATAGTTCTGAATCAGATCGTTCAACGCCTCGTCCACAGCATCTTTCAATCGGGCTTGTCCTTTCGTAACCGGAATGACCTTGGCGCCCAGCAATTCCATTCGGAATACGTTCAATGCTTGACGGCGGGTATCCTCGGCGCCCATGTAGATCACGCAGTCCATGTTGAACATGGCACATGCGGTTGCGGTCGCAACACCGTGTTGTCCTGCGCCTGTTTCTGCGATAACACGTTTTGCACCCATACGCTTCGCTAGAAGAATCTGGCCTACAACATTGTTGATTTTGTGCGCGCCGGTATGATTTAGATCTTCCCGCTTCAAGTAAATTTTGGCTCCGCCCCAACGATCGGTTAGCTGCTTGGCGAAGGTGAGCGGGTTTTCTCTTCCTACATATTCTCGTAAATAATATTGATATTCTTCGATGAATTCGGGGTCGTCCTTGTACTTCTTGAATTGTGAGGCCAGATAGTCCAGAACTTCCTGTAGCTCAGGGGGAACGAAGCTTCCGCCGAACTCGCCAAAATATCCTTCTTGTTCGTGTACTTGCGACATGTGTGGTCAGCCTCCAATTATCCATAATATTGTTCCCTTCTATCTTAAGAAAACGTCCCGCTGTTTGTAAATAGTCTTTCTAGTTAGCGGAGCAATTATAGATATATTTCCAAACGCATCAACACAGTAAATATGGTAGAATAGGAGAGAAACAAGAACACTTGTACTGATAGGAGGCTTTCATGGCCATTCGATACATATTGGGACGGGCAGGCAGCGGGAAGACACAGCGTTGTCTGGACGATATCCGTATCAGACTGTTGGAGGCACCGGAAGGCGACCCGCTCATTCTGCTCGTCCCCGAGCAGGCGACATTTCAAGCGGAGGCTTCGCTAGTCTCAACTCCAGGGCTGAGAGGTCTTATTCGAACGCAAGTATTAAGCTTCCGTCGACTAGCTTTTCGAGTGATGCAGGAAGCGGGCGGGACGGCCCGTATACATATAGATGACAGTGGAAAAGCGATGTTGTTGCAGAGAATCATCCAACAGCATCAGGACGAGTTGCGTGTATTCAGCGGCTCCGCACAACAGATCGGATTCATTGAGAGCCTGAACAAGCTGTTCACGGAATTCAGACGTTATGGAATCGATCAATCCAAGCTGGAACGCCATGTGAACTTCCATAGCGGGCCGGGACAGGCATCCGGTACGACGGTAGACAAGCTCTATGATATTAAAACGATCTATGGGAAGTTCGAAGATCATCTGAATCAGCACTACGTCGATTCGGAGGACTACTTGACGTTGCTGGCTCAGCATGTTAGAGATGCCTCATTTATGTCCAAGGCTGAGGTGTGGGTAGACGGATTCCATGGCTTTACCCCTCAGGAATTTAGCGTACTAGAGCAATTGATGCGTCATTGCCGCAACGTTACGATATCGCTGTGCGTGGATCGGAATTATGAAGCGACGGATACTCCGGGTGAACTAGACTTGTTCAATCCGACAGCAAGGACGCTGATCCGATTGAAGCAAGTGGCCGAGCAGATGGGGGTCGAGGAGGAGAACGTCCAGCTGTTGGAAGCGAATCCGACCGTTCGATTCCGTCACAGTCCGATGCTGGCCTACTTGGAAGCGAATATGGGCAACCGGACGTCTAGCCCGTTCTTAGAGGCAGCTGGCGAGTTCATTGATATCTCGATTCAGAGCGCCGTTAACCGGCGTGCGGAAGTGGAAGGCCTGGCTCGTGAGATGATTCGTCAAGTGAGGGAACGGGGCTACCGTTGGCGGGATATGGCAGTACTTGTACGCAACATGGAACAGTATCGGGATTTGCTGGCCACCACGTTAAGTGACTTTCAGATCCCGTTCTTCTTCGACCAGAAACGTTCCTTGTTGCATCACCCGCTGTTCGAACTGATTCGTTCGTCACTGGAAGTTATCAGCGGTAATTGGGGGCATGACGCGGTATTTCGTTGCGTGAAGACGGAGTTGCTGCTGCCGTTGCCTTCCGGGGCCGATGCAGAGTCGACCTATTCGACGAGTCAACTAAGAAGCGGGATGAACCAGCTCGAGAATCTGGTCCTCGCGATTGGCATTCAAGGCTACCGTTGGAAGGAAGCAAGACGCTGGGAACCCGCCATGAGAACTTCGTTGGAGGACAATGGTGTTCAAGTACAACAGGACGAATATTTGACCGATCTGCTGCATGAATGTCGCATGCGAATTGTTGAGCCGCTCGCTGCTCTGGAACAATCGATGAAAGCAGCCCGTACGGCGCGAGAGATGGCGCAAGCATTATACATATTCCTGGAGCAACTGCAGATACCGCACAAGCTGGACCGGTTAACCCGTGCCGGCATTGAAGCAGGAAGACCGGAAGCGGCCAAGGAGCATTCGCAAGTGTGGGGCAGCGTATTGGATCTGCTGGATCAGATCGTGGAGATGCTCGGGGATGAGAAGCTTGCTCTGAGCACGTTCGCTGAATTGATCGAGACCGGGCTGGATCAGGTGAAGCTGTCATTAGTTCCGCCGTCCCTGGATCAGGTGTTGATCGGCAGTATGGATCGAACAAGGTCGAGCCGAATTAAGCGTGCCTACATATTGGGTGCGAACGACGGCGTTATGCCAGCTAAGATGAGCGAAGACGGGCTGCTGTCCGAAGCCGAGCGGGAACGATTGATCGAAGGCGGACTGGAGATGGCGGACGGAAGCCGCCGCAAGCTGTTGGATGAGCAGTTCCTGATCTATACCGCGTTATCGACGCCAAGTCATCATCTATGGGTTAGCTACCCGCTAGCGGACGAAGAAGGCAAAGCGTTGTTGCCCTCAGAGATCGTGAAGCGGATTCGCCGCCTTTTCCCGAATGCCACGGAACGAATGCTATTGTCAGAACCRGCTACAGACGCGAGTGAGGAAGAGTCACTAGACTTCATGGCACACCCAGAACGGGTGTTGTCACTGTTAACTGTGCAACTGCGGGATTGGATGAGAGGGCGGAACATTGCCGAAGTATGGTGGGAAGCTTACAACTGGTTCATTCGGGAACCCATGTGGAAAGAGAGACTGCGTCGGGCGTTGCGCTCCTTATTCTACACGAATCAGGAACCTACCATTTCGAGAACGATCAGCAAGGCCTTGTACGGAGAGCGGCTCCGGGCGAGTGTATCGAGAATGGAACGATTCGTGGCGTGTCCGTTCTCCCAGTTCGCTTCACACGGCTTGCGGTTGGCCGAACGACGCGTCTATCGTCTGGAAGCACCTGACATCGGACAGCTATTCCATGCGGCGCTTAGCCGGGTTGCCCTGCGATTGCAGCAAGAGAAGCTGGAGTGGGCGGCGCTCACACCGGAGCAAATCTTCGCGTTGGCTTCGGAAGCCGTCGATGAGCTCGCACCGCGTCTGCAAGCGGAGATATTGCTGAGCTCGAATCGTCACCGCTATATCACACGCAAGCTCAAGCAGATTGTAGGCCGGGCTTCGGTTGTATTAGGCGAACATGCGAGACACGGTTCGTTCGTTCCAATCGGACTAGAGCTCGGGTTCGGTCCCGGCCAAACATTGCCTGCATTGGAGTTCTTGCTCGATAACGGCTCCATGATGGAGATCATTGGCCGGATCGATCGGGTTGATCGCGCAGACGGTGATCGGGGCATGCTGCTCCGGGTTATCGATTACAAATCGAGTCCGACCGATTTGCGAATGACTGATGTGTATTATGGCATGTCACTTCAAATGTTGACGTATCTGGATGTCGTCATTACCCACGCGGAGCGTTGGTTGGGCCAGCAAGCGAAACCTGCCGGCGTGCTGTACTTTCATGTACATAATCCGATGCTGCAACGCAAAAACGTACTCACCGTAGGAGAGGCCGAGCTGGAGCTATTGAAGCGATTCAAAATGCGTGGACTTGTGCTGGAAGATGTGAATACCGTCCAGCTCATGGACAATCGTCTGGCGCATCAAAGCGGCAATTCCATTCTCATACCGGCAGGGATGAAGACGGACGGAAGCTTCTACAAAAGCTCTTCCATCGCTTCCGAGGCTCAGTGGGATGGGCTTCGAGGATATGTGCGCAGTGTAATTAAGGACATCGGCACGCAAATAACGGATGGTCACGTGGACATTCGTCCTTATCAGATGGGACCGAAGCTTGCTTGCACATTTTGTCCGTATAAGCCGGTTTGTCGCTTCGAACCTGGAGCCGATGCTCAGTCGTACAAACGGCTGCAAGTAATCGGCAAAGACCAAGTATGGCAGGCCATAGATGCGGCCGTATCGAGACAAGATGTGAAGGAAGGAGATATATTCCGTGGATAAACCGTTAGACAGCAAGTGGACGGACGAGCAATGGGAGGCAATCCGCACGCGGGGCAGCGACGTACTTGTTGCTGCGGCAGCAGGCTCGGGCAAGACAGCGGTATTGGTGGAGCGCATCATCCGGAGAGTGACCGATGAACACGATCCTATCGATGTGGACCAGCTTTTAGTGGCAACGTTCACGAATGCGGCGGCAGGAGAAATGCGCCAGCGTATTCGTGAGGCGTTGGAGAAGGAATTGCACCGTAATCCCCAGTCCACCCATCTGCTCAAGCAAATATCGCTCATCCATCAAGCATCGATTACAACGCTCCATTCCTTCTGTCTGGAAATTGTACATCGGTACTTCTCGCGCATTCAACTGGACCCCTCCTTCCGGATCGCGAATGATACGGAAGCCGAGCTGATGCGACAAGATATTTTGTCAGAGCTGTTGGAAGACCAATACGGGCAGAGTGAGGAGGACAGTCCGTTCTGGCAGTTGGTCGACTGGTTCGGCGGTGAGCGGGGAGATGAAGCGCTGTTCCGATTCATCCAGAAGCTGTATGACTTCTCGCGAAGTCATCCGTGGCCGGAACATTGGCTGCAACAAATCGTCTCCGCCTTCGAGGGGGCGGGCGATTCATCATCTGCAAACGACGGTGTTCGTATTTGGCAGGAATGCTTACTACAAGACGTCCGGTTGGAGTTGAAGGGCATAGACGGCTTACTTCAGCAAGGGCTTCAGATTGCTGAGAGTCCAGGGGGGCCGGATTCATATATCGCCAATCTGAATGAAGATCGCCAAGCTGTGGGCGAATTGATAGTTGCGGCTGACCAATCGTGGGAGCTATTGTACGAACGGTTCCAGACAGCGGGCTTTGGTAAATTGAACCCGAGTCGCAGCAATACGGTGGACAAGGAGCTTCAAGAGCGAGTTAAGAAGCTGCGGGAGCAGGCCAAGAAGCAGCTATATGCACTGCAGGAAGAGCTATTTCAGCGTACGACGGAGCAGTATAGAGCGGAATTGGTCACGATGGCGCCGATCATGTCGACGCTGACGGATATCGTGAACGAATTCGGCGAGCGATTCAGAGCGCAGAAGGCAGCGCGTGGACTGGTCGACTTCTCTGACCTGGAGCATTATTGCCTGCGTATATTGCGTCACGCTGACTCAACGCCGGAGCTGGCACTACCGTCTGATGCTGCGGATGAATACCGCAATCAGTTCGCCGAAGTGCTGCTGGACGAATATCAGGACACGAACATGGTGCAGGAAGCAATCGTTGAGTTAATATCGAAGCGTTCGCCGGGAAATCGCTTTATGGTTGGAGATGTGAAGCAGAGTATATATCGGTTTCGCTTGGCAGAGCCAGGGCTGTTCCTGCACAAGTATAGTGCTTACCAGGATCGAACAGCAGGACATCGTATCGATTTGGCACGGAATTTCCGCAGCCGGAGCGAAGTTGTCGATGGTGTGAACTATTTGTTCAAACAACTGATGAGTGTAGCCGTTGCGGAGATGGACTATGACGAATCGGCTCAGCTTGTATGCGGAGCAGGCTACCCGCTAAGCCCGAACAATAATTCAATTGAAGTGCTGCTTGTGGACAAATCCAGTTCTACGAGGTCGGGATCTGATCAGGATGAGGATAACGAATCGGATGAGTTTGCAGAAGGCGACGGTTCAGCGGCGACCATAGATGCGGCGGTTGAGCAAGAAGAGCAGGCAGAGACGGCACAGCTGGAAGCACGATTAATCGCAGCCACCATACGTAAATTGAAGGGTGAGTCCGGTGAACGGCCTTATCAGGTGTACGACCGAGGTTTGGATGGTTATCGCACATTAGAATACCGTGATATCGTAATCTTGCTGCGTTCCCCGTCCAATTGGTCCTCGGTCATGCTGGAGGAATTGAAGCAAGCTGGGATACCAGTTTATGCGGATCTGAATACCGGGTACTTCACAGCTACGGAAGTGGAGACGCTGCTATCGTTGCTCAAGGTCATAGATAACCCTTATCAGGACATCCCGCTAGCAGCGGTACTGCGTTCACCAATTTTCCAGCTGTCGGCTGAAGAGCTTGCACAGGTCCGGCTGTTCCGGCGTAACAGTCCGTATTATGAAGCTGTACTTGCTTGTATAGCTGTGCGAGATGAAGAAAGTCGTGCACCATCGATTGATGAGCAGCTGCAGCTGAATGAAGAAGGGTTGGAGCAGCTTCGCACGAAGCTCCGTGCTTTCCAGGCGATGCTCGGCCAGTGGCAGCAGTCGGCTCGACAAGGCTCCTTGGCCGATTTGATCTGGACCGTGCTTCGCGAGACAGGATTCTTCGACTATGTCGGTGGACTGCCTGGCGGTCAGCAGCGACAAGCGAATCTACGTGCCTTGTATGACCGGGCTCGTCAATACGAAGCGACTTCATTCCGAGGACTTTACCGCTTCTTGAGGTTCATTGAGCGTATGCAGGACAATGGTGGCGACCTGGGAACGGCTCGCTCGTTAGGCGAGCAAGAGGACGTCGTAAGGATCATGTCGATCCATAAGAGCAAGGGGCTTGAGTTTCCCGTCGTATTCGTTGCTGCTTTAGGCAAGCGGTTCAACATGATGGATCTGAACGGATCATTCCTGATGCACAAGCAGCTTGGTTTCGGTCCCAAATATGTCGACACCGCGCTGCGGGTAAGTTATCCGACATTGCCGCTGCTCGCCATTCGCAAACGGATGCGGATGGAGATGCTCGCCGAGGAGCTACGTGTCCTGTACGTTGCCCTGACACGCCCTAAGGAGAAGCTATTCTTACTTGGGACAATGTCTTCCATGGACAAGCAAGTACAGAAGTGGGGGACACTTACCTCGCATCCGGACTGGGTGCTGCCTGATTACGAGCTGGCCAAGGCCAAGTGCTTTCTAGATTGGCTTGGACCTGCTCTCATTCGACATCCGCAAGCGGATACGCTGCGCTCCTGGGGTGGGGTACCGGAGCCAACAGGTAGCGGGCTGAGTATCATGCGGCACGAACCATCTTTCTGGAATATGGCCGTTATTACAACGGAAAGCTTGGCCCAAGCGGCTGCAGCAGTAGAAGCCAGATTCGCGGATGACCGGATGGAAGCGATCGCTCAGCTTGAGCCTGCGCCTGGCATCTCTTCGCCTTTCGGTAAGCAGCTGGAACAGGTGCTCGAGTGGCGTAACCCGCACGATAGCTTGTCCAAGCTCTTCTCCAAAACTTCGGTCACCGAGCTGAAAAGACTGGCCGATCAGCGCCGGTTCGATGATGACGATGAGGATGGGGGGGCTGTCTTGCTGCCGGTTATGCCTCATTCTGAGCAGCAGGAGCGGGCGGATGATGTTCAACGGACACAGCATTTATTTGCCCGGCGTCCCAAATTCTTGGAACAGCGCAAGATGAATGCTGCAGAGCGGGGGACTGTCTATCATGCTGTTATGCAGCACGTTCCGCTTCACGAAGCACTTTCGCAGGAAGTGATTGTGGATACGATGGATAGGATGGTTAATCGTCAGTTGCTAACGGTTGAGCAGAGAGCAGAAGCAGATGCGGAGCTTGTTTATCGATTCTATTGTTCACCGCTCGGTCAGAGGCTGCTGCATGCCAGTCAAGTGCACCGCGAGGTGCCGTTCAGCTACGGATTAAAGGCTGGAGACATATATCCCGACTTGGACGACAACACGAAGGATGAGCTTATTCTGATCCAAGGGGTTATCGATTGCTTGTTCGAGGAGGAGGGGGAACTCGTCCTGCTCGACTATAAAACCGATGCCCTGGATGGAAATAAGTTGGAGGAACGGGTAGACAAATATCGAGTGCAGCTGAATTTATATGCACATGCCATTGAGCAAATATGGAAGCGGCCGGTGAAAGCGAAGATTTTGTTTTTTTTCGACGGCTCACACGAAGTTCAGCTGTAGTAGGCAAGAAGATTTGGCATAAAAGAGGAGGTGTGGCACATGCGTGTCTTACATACGGCGGATTGGCATTTTGGTAGGTTGCTTGAAGGCCGAAGTCGGTTGGAAGAGCAGGCGCAATTCGTGGACGAATTGGTAGCTTTAGTCCATGAGGAACAGGTCGATCTAGTACTGCTTGCAGGAGATGTGTATGATTCCGTGAATCCTCCAGCGGTAGCCGAACAATTGTTTTATGAGGCGATCGCCCGGTTGGGGGACGAAGGACGACGACCCATCGTTGTGATTGCAGGCAATCATGATAATCCAGAGCGATTGGCGGCGTCTGGTCCACTTGCGGAACGACAAGGTATTACGCTAATCGGCTTACCTAACGTGCAGCCTGTCTCGCTTCAGGTAAGTCGCACAGGGGAACGCGCTGTTATTGCGGCGCTGCCCTATCCCTCAGAGTCACGATTGAAGGAACTGTTGACAGATGAATTCGATCAGGAAACGCTGCGTGGTGCTTATTCTGGCAAGGTTAGCGCCTTGATGCGTCATCAGGCTGAGCATTTCCGCACAGATACAGTGAATTTGGCGATGAGTCATTTGTACGTGTTGGGAGGTTATGAATCCGATTCGGAACGTCCGATTCAAGTGGGTGGGGCTTATACGGTAGATCCCTCAGCTTTTGTTATCGGAGCTCAGTATACGGCACTCGGTCATCTACATCGACCTCAGGAGGTCAAAGCCGATGCACGTATCCGGTATAGCGGATCTCCTCTCGCTTACAGCTTCTCGGAAGCCGGACAAGCCAAGTCCGTTACGTTGCTGGATATACGACCTGGAGAAGAGCCGGAAATCAAGGAGTTGTTCCTGTCTTCGGGAAAACCGCTTGTTCGGTGGCAGGCCAAAGAAGGCTTGGAGCAAGTACATAGATGGATCGATGAGGGCAAGGATGCCCGCAGTTGGATTGAACTGGATGTGCATTTGACAGAAGCGATGGGGATGGAGCAAATTCAGCAGTTGCGCAAAAGGCATGCCGGTATCGTAACGATACGCCCTGTATACGAGCAGAGTGAAGCCGAGTCGTATGATACGGCGGGTCTCAGGGAGCATCTGCCTGCGGATGAGCTATTCCGTCGATTCTACACTCGACAAACAGGGGGCGCGCAAGCTGAGCCTGAGCTGGTGCAGCTGTTCCTTGAGCTGCTGCTGGAAGGCAGTGCGACTTCCAGTGAAGAAGGAGGTGCGGCCGAGTGAAGCCGATTCAATTAACGATAGCCGGACTGCAGAGCTATCGAGCTAAGCAGGAAATTGATTTCACTCGTCTGTGTGATGCCGGGGTGTTCGGCATATTCGGACCGACGGGCAGCGGGAAATCGACGATTCTGGATGCGATGACACTGGCGCTGTACGGCGAGGTTGAACGGGCGAGTGGCGGGACGCAAGGCATTTTGAATCATGCCGAGAATACGTTATCCGTCTCCTTTACATTCGAGTTGTCCAGTTCCTCCGGCTGGGAGCGATACCGTGTCGATCGCCAATACAAGCGGAATGGCGAAACCTCTCTGCTGCAAACCGTGAGCCGCTTCGTCCGATTAGGCGCGAGTGAGTCAGAATCGGGAAGAGATCAAGCCCTCGAGCCCGATCAGGCTGTCGTATTAGCGGATAAGAGCAAGGAAGTGACCAAGGCCGTTGAGGACACGATTGGCCTGTCTATGCATGATTTCACCCGGGCGGTCGTGCTTCCCCAGGGAAAGTTCGCCGAATTTTTATCGTTAAAGCATAGTGAGCGGCGTCAGATGTTGCAGCGATTATTCGCGTTGGAAGCCTACGGAGATAAGCTAAACGCCAGACTTAGCAGCCGCATGAAAGCGACGGATGTGCGGTTGAAGCAGACGGTAGCCGAGCAGCAAGGGCTTGGCGATGCTTCGGCGGACGCCCTGCACAATGCAGCCTCACGGCTGCATGCTGCGAAGGAGACCGCCAGAACGCAACGCGAGCGGCTGCAGACTACCCAGGCACGGCGCGATGCGCTCAAGCAGCGTTGGGACTGGCAGCTGGAACGCGAGCAGCTGGAGCGCGAGCTCGCCAAGCTCGCCTCGCGCGAGGACGCGGTCGCGCTCTGGGAGCGCTCGCTCGTCCTTGCCGACGCCGCCGAACGGCTCCTCCCGTTCCTGCGGGAACGGGAGGAGACCGCCCGCCGGTCGGCGGACGCCTCGCGCGAGCAAGCCGCCGCGGCCGAAGGCCTCGCCGGCGCGAGCCGCGGCCATAACGCGGCCGCGGAAGCCCATGCCGCCGCGCAGCAGGCGCTGCTCGCCGGCGAGGCCGGACTGTCCGTCCGGCTCGAGCGGCTGCGCCAGGCGCTGGCGCTGCAGCAGGAGCTGCAGCGGCTAGCGGCGGATGTCGCGCAGCTGAGCGCGACGCGCGAGCAGGCCGCTGGCACGCTCGCGGCCGACACGGCGCGGCTGCGCCAGCAGACGGAGCTGCGCGTCCGGGCGCAGCAGAAGCAGGCGGAGCTGCAAGAGCAGCTCCAACGGTTGGAGGCGCCGGCTGGCCACCGGCACAAGCTGCAGGCGGCTGCGCTTGACAAGCAGCAGCTCGCCGCGGCCGAGCGGCACGCCGCCGAGCTGGCCGCCGAAGCGGCCGGCAGCGCGCAGGCGCTCGAGCGGCTGCAGCAGCAGCGCCGCGAGCTCGCCACGCGCGAGGCCGCGCACGGCGAGCAGCTGGCCGCTGACGCGGCGGGCGCGGCCGGCGAGCGCGAGGCGCTGCGAAGGCTCGCGCTCGAGGCGAGCCGCCTGCAGGCGGCCGTGCAAGCGGCGCTGGCGGAGCAGCAGCGCCAGCAGCGCGAGCGCGAGACCGCGCGGCTGGCCGCGCATCTCGCGGCGTCGCTCGCGGACGGCGAGCCGTGCCCGGTGTGCGGCTCGCACGAGCATCCGCGCCTCGGCGGCGGCGAGCAGGCGCCTGCTGCGCACGGCGCAGAGCCCACTGCATCCGAAGCAGAGGAGGATGCGCGGCTCAGCGAAGAGCTGGAGCTGCTGCGTGATCCGCTGCAGCAGCTGCAGTTCCGGCTGCTCCAGCACGGTTCGAAGCTGGACGAGCTGGCCACCCAGTGGGAAGGCTGGCCGCAAGCCGGCCCCACAGACGCGTACGCGGAAGCAGCCACCTCTCTGGCAACCGACCCTGACTCGCGCCCAGCAGCTTCTGGCGAAGCGGCGGGTCACTCGCACTTGTCAGTGTCTCCCGCCCTTGACCTTCGCCCAGCAGCCACTGGTGAGGCACCGGGCAGCATGCACTTGTCAACTGCCCCTGACCTTCGCCCAGCAGCCCCTGGCGAAGCGCCAGACCGATCGCACTTGTCAGCGCTCACTGCCCCTGGCGAAGCGCCGGGCAACCTGCACTTGCCAGCGCTCACCGCCGCTGACATTCACTCAGCTGTCCTGCAAGCTACAGCCCCAAATCTGCCGCTCGCAGTCGCAGCACTAGTGGAGCAAGCCAATACAGCTGCCACACGCTTGACGCATATCGAGGAAGCGTTCAAGCGGGCGCAGCAGCAGCGACGGCAGCAAGAGCTGCAGCAGAACGAGCTTGTCGCACGGTTAGATGCCGCTCAAGCAGCAGCAATCGCGGCTACTGAGAAGCTGCAAGCAGCACGGACCCAAGTGAACAAGCTGCAAGCTACATGGGTGGAACGATACATAGAGTGGACGGTCGAACAAGTCGACCCTTTCATAGCGTTGCTGGCCGAACAGGATAAGCAGGTCGAGGAGCTGAAGGAACGGATAGCCAAGAGCATTCCTTTTCTGGAGTCAACCGTCAAGCAAATCGAGGAGTTACATGTCCAGACCACACAGGTGGACAAGGAATTGGCCCAGCTTGACGCTCAGCTGGAAGCCCGTAAGCAAGCCGTTCAGGAGAAAGCCGTGCAACTTCGCGAACGGGCAGAAGGCGACGATGTCGCTGCCTTGATGCTAGAAACGCAGCAACAGCTCGACACGATACGAAGCAGCGAGCAAGCGGCAAGAGAGCAAGTAAGTCTCACGCAGTCTGCCATGCAGATAAGTATGGATCGACATAGTACAGCCGTAGAATCCAAGCGTTCAACCGCGATAGCTGCTGAGAAGGCTGAGGCCGGGTGGCAAGCTGCACTGCAGACGACCGTGTTCACCTCACAGCAGGAGGTGGAGAAGGCACGCTTGCCTGAGGAAGAGCGGAGTAATCGTCTGGCGTCCATCAACACGCATCGCGAACAGGAAACGAAGCTCAAGCTGAAGGTGCAATCACTGCAGGAACAGCTGCAGGGCAGCGTCATAACAGAAGAACAATGGAATTCATGTGTAGCGGAATGGGTCGCTGCGCGTGAGCAAGATGAAATTGCTCTGCAGGAAGCGGCAAAAGCCGAGCGTGACCTGGAGGATATGGAAGCGAAGCATTTGAAGTGGAGTGAGCTGCAACGAGCAAGAGTGGAGTTAGAAAGTCAAATCTCCAGACTTACGAAGCTGCAAAGTGTGCTGCGCGGGAATGCATTCGTGGAATATGTGGCCGAAGAGCAATTGATCGTCGTCAGTCGTGCTGCTTCGCAGCGGTTAGGGGATTTGACGGGACAGCGATATGCGATAGAAGTAGATTCATCTGGAGGTTTCCTAATTCGCGATGATGCGAATGGCGGTGTCCGGCGCCCGGTATCTACGTTATCCGGCGGTGAGACGTTTCTGGCCTCACTTGCGTTAGCGCTGGCGCTCTCGGCGCAGATTCAGCTGCGCGGCCGTTATCCGCTTGAATTTTTTTTCCTGGACGAAGGGTTCGGTACATTGGATCAGGAGTTGCTGGAGTCGGTTATTGCAGCGTTGGAGAAGTTGCACATGGAACGATTAACTGTCGGCGTCATCAGCCACGTTCCGGAGCTAAGAGCAAGGCTGCCGCGCAGACTGATCGTTCAGCCTGCAGCGGCAGCCGGGGAAGGAAGCCAAGTATCAGTAGAATCGGGTTAATAAGGTAATGCTTCGTCGGTCATATGTAGGTTAAGCCAATCTTCGAACGTATCGACCGGCATAGGCTTGCCGAACAAATAGCCTTGGATTTCGTCGCAGCCTTGCTGCTGCAAGTAGGCATATTGCTCTTCGGTTTCTACGCCCTCCGCCGTAACTTTCAATTTGAGGGTACGGGCGAGGACGATAATAGCCGTCACAATCGCAGCATCGTCAGAGTCCTCATGAATTCCATTAATGAACGAACGGTCGACCTTGAGACCGTCGATCGGAAACCGCTTCAAATAACTTAGAGACGAATAACCAGTTCCGAAGTCGTCAATCGATATTTTGACGCCCATTTCCTTCAAATCGCGCAGCATCAGAATGTTACGATTGACGTTCTGCATCGCTGCGCTTTCTGTTATTTCCAGCTCCAGACACTCGGGTGCCAGCTTCGACTCGCGGAGCAGACGATGGATAAGAACGGGCAAGTTTTGCTGTCTGAACTGCAGCGGTGACAAGTTAACGCTGACTCGCAGTGAAGAATAGCCCTCAATGTTTTGCCACATGCGAACTTGATGGCATGCTTTGCGCAACACTAGCTCGCCAAGAGGTACGATTAGCCCGGTTTCTTCAGCCAGTGGAATGAAATCAAGCGGTTGAATCAAGCCAAGTTCGGGATGAATCCAGCGAACAAGTGCTTCTACACATACCAATTGCTCGGTTCGGGTACTGACGCGAGGTTGATAGTAGACGACAAGCTCGTCTTTCTCTAACGCTTTGCGGAGCATCGCTTCCATCGCGAATCGTTCATAAGGCATTTGCACACCTTCTGGCGGGCTGTAGAACTGATAATGGTTACGTCCCTGCTCCTTGGCCCTGTACATCGAGACGTCGGCGTTTTTCATCAACTGCTCGGCCGTTCTTCCGTGATCGGGGTACAAGGCGACACCTATGCTAGTCGTAATATACACCTCCTGATCGTTGAGTAGGACTGCTTCATGCAGCGACTGGAATATATCTTTGCATAGGTTGACGACTTCTTCCATCTTCGAAAAACGAGGCAGTAGGAGGGCGAACTCATCTCCCCCCATACGAGCAAGTGTGGCGCCCTTTGGCATTTTCTCAAGAATTCGTTCCGATACCGTTCGAAGCAGAGCGTCTCCTACCTCATGCCCCATCGTATCGTTGATATGCTTGAATTTGTCCAAATCGAGGAAAAACACAGCAATTGGCGTAGGCTTGCGCATCGCCTTGTGCAACGCAYTGTTCAATCGTTCCTTGAACAGATCGCGATTGGGCAGCAAGGTTAGGGTGTCGAAGAAAGCCATTCGAGTCAAGTTCGTCGAGACGCGACTGATGAATAGAATGAACAGAAGCAGTCCCATGACGATCAAGAACGTATCGAACGAAAAGAATGCGCCACCTTGGTAATAGTACATGAAATACAGGCTTACAATGCCAAACAAACTAAAGACGAAGGTTGAGATGATGCTAGCTTCCGAAGCATAGAGCGGGATGACGAGTAGTAACAGCCAACTCGGTCGTAAGCTGGGACTCCAATCTGGCCAAATAAACACAAGCGTCGTGATCAGCCAATCGATGGCCATGAGTAAGATTAACCCGGGTGCTTTCAGGAATCGGGATAAATCCTGTACAGAGAACGCTCTCCACAACAAATACGTCGTGTAGGCGATGGCCAGTCCGGCAAGAAGCAAAAGTACTGCTTGTTCGGTCTTTCCATATAACAATAGTAGGATAAGCGGTATGATGGAATGACCGAGCGCAAAAGCTTTGGCGTTCTTATGAACCATGATTCACCTCTAATGTGTTGGAAGTTACAAGTTCCGATTCTCAAAAATGCGACTCTCGATAGAGGCGAGCGAATAAGTAGAAATAATTGCTAGTCAGCCTATAGGGAATTATAACTGATTTTAGGATCAGATTCTATGACAAAACTATATAAATTGTCGAATCGCATAATAGTTATCTTGTTCTTGTCGAAATCGCATGATTAAACGGTAATCAGTACGCCGTTCGTTCGACAACAACAACAAAAAAGAGACTGTATAAGGAATAATCCGTTATACAATCTCTTTTTATTTTGGTAAAATTACGGTGACTGATTTAAGCCCAGTATGAATTTCTAGTGTCCTTGTTACCACTCGCCTGACGGAAAGACAAATCAAGTGCTTTTTTCTCTTCTAATGTTAATTCCACGAGTTGCGAGTCATGAAGTAAAGATTCCATTTGACGAACTTCCATCCGTTTCACGCTGCGAACCGCCTGTTGTAAGTTGGATGACCATGTAAGTACTGACATTGGCTTGTCCTCCTCATATACAATTCTTAACACTTTTCGCAGATCTAGCTTGTACTATGATTATACCAAAAATGCTGTCGAGAAGGTGAGATTTATGAAAAAATATTTTTTGTATATTCTAACAATTGTCCTAGTCGTCCTTATTCAGTTCTGGTTCTTATTCCTCACCTTCCGCTATCCGCAGACTGGAATTGTCGTTGAGCAGAATGCCTCTCACCAATGGGTGATCACCAGTTTCGAGGAGAGTGATGTTGAATCTAGGTTAGGGCTGCAGATTGGTGATATTATTGAGCGCGTCGATCATAAGGCACCGGATCAGCATCCATCCATCTTGAAATGGAGAACGGTTGATCAAGTTGACAGCTTACTTATATCTCGGAACGGTGTGAGCTTCGAAGTTGCAACTGCGAAAGTAAGAAACCTTGGCGATTATTTAACGTTAATAGTGGAAACCTTTTGTTTTTTGGTAGCTGCTTTTATTTTACTAACCCTGAGAGGCTCCAGATCAGCCGTTTACTTGGCGCTTGTATTTATCAATATTGGTCTCATCTTCATGAGCTTGTTGTCCTCGATACGGGGCGATTCCTTGGGAAAGGTGCTGATCAGTAGCTTTTTGATGCTGCTGCCAGTCTTGTTTTATCATTTTCTGCAAGTGTTCTTTCTAGAGAAAGGAGGCGTACACTTCACCAAGCGTATACTGAAACCGTTGTATGCTGCCGTGCTTGTAGCATTTGTCCTGCGAATTGGATTTTTCATTCCGGAGCTGGCCTACACAGTGTATGCTTACAACAATTTCGTCACCATTCCTTTTTTCATGCTAGGTATCCTGTTTAACTTCTATATTATGACTTCGCTGTTGATCAGATATTGGGGCAGTAACGATAGTATCGGTATTCTGGTCAAGACGGTATGGATCTCGATATGCGTTTCGTTCTTGCCGTTCGCAATATTGTCCTTTCTCCCCTTATTGCTGTTCGGATATCCTTGGGTTCCGACGTTGTATACAGGTTGCATCATCGTGTTCTTTCCACTATCCTTTGCTTATCTGATCGCCACCCGGCAATTGTACGATATCCATATCGTCTTGCGGCGGCTCCTGCTGACTACGTCCATATCGCTCCTGCCAAGTCTGTTGATTTGCGGATTCATCTTTACCATCTTCCAGCAGCACGTTACGGTTCGCCATATCCTGTTCTTATTCTGCTTCACACTAATCTTGCTCACGATCCTATTGTATTCATTGGAATATATCGCTACCAAACTGGAACGCATCATGTTCCCGCGCAAGTACGTTCTGCAGTCCGCGTTGAAAAAAATCGCCAAAAGTCTTGGTAATATTTCCAGCTTCCGTGAGCTGAAAGACRTCATCTTGGTCGATATTGTGACGGCTCTCCAAGTGTTTGGCAGCGCCATTGTGTTCCGGTATAAAGATGATATTGAAGTGATAGGTGCCGGTGATATTGATTTGCACGAGGTTGAACAGCTTGTAGCCGATGGCGCAATCGAACATCCCTCTTTTTTGATTTATGAAGTGAATTCGAATGAAGAATATACGAGCTATCTAATTACTACGCGCAAAAAAACGAACACGCTGCTAGGCATGGAAGAAGTGCAGTGGCTGAATTTGATTATTTCGTACTTATCGGTTTCCATGGAAAATATTTTTCTGATCCGCAAACTGACAACGAAGCTTCAGTATTTGGCCGCCCAGTTGCCGAATGAGCAGGTCGCGCAAGATCTTGCCTGGTTCCGGAAGCTTATGTTCGAGCTTCAGGAGAAGGAGCGGGTTCGAATCGCAACCGATATTCACGATACGACGATGCAGGACTTGTTTTTCCTGAAACGAAGATTGTCGTCGATTGTTGCCAAGTATGAATATAAACCGGAGGATCAGGATCAAATCATGGGTTTGGTTGATTATGTCGATATTATTAATTCGAATTTACGGCAAAGCTGCTTCGAGTTGCATCCGCATCTGCTCCAGGAGATCGGCCTTCTGCGAACGATCGAGAAGCTGATCGAGCAGGAGAGCGCGGCGAGTCTTTTCGCCATCGATTTGAAGATCACACGAGCAAATGCGATTGAGAGCCGGAGCTTGGAGACCAAACGCCATGTTTTTCGCATTGTGCAGGAACTTCTGAACAATGCCAAGAAGCATTCACTCGCCAACCAAGTATCCATCCACCTGTATGTCTTACAAGAAACGTTCTATATGCTATATGAAGACGATGGGATCGGGTTCGAGCAAGTCCCAGCCGTGCAGCAGATTGGAGCTTCTGGAATTGGGATGGAACAGATGCGCAGTCGTATTTTATTTCTGAAGGGTAACCTGGAACTGGAAACTTCGCAGGGTAGTGGGGTCAAAGTGTGGATTTCATTGCCACTCCAGGAAGGGATGACAGCCTAGATATCAATCTGGACGGGAGGGCTCATAGATGCGACAGTACAATCGCGAAGAAGAGTTATTAGCTTTGCAGAGCATCTCGGAAACATTGAATCGATCGAACGATACGGAGGAAATGCTGCAGGATGTATTAACTCAATTGCTCGAGGTGACAGGCCTTCCGACTGGTTGGGTATTCCTTGCTGGTGTACAACCCACGTACAAATTGGCTGCCAAATGCGGTCTTCCGCCTGCGCTTAGCTGGGGTGGTGAAGCTCCTATGTGTTCAGGACGATGCTGGTGTCTTGACCGATTGTGGGATGGAAGACTTCAGCGAGCCGTCAATATCATATCTTGCAAACGGATCGAAGATGCCGGGAAATACAAGTGGGGCGATACGCAACATATTGAGCACCACGCCTCCATTCCTTTGCTAGCTGGGGACGAGTTAATTGGGATATTGAATGTAGCCGCGCCGAACAAACGACATTTTGATGCCGAGGAGCTGGCCTTGTTACATGCGGTTGCCTATCAGATCGGATCAGCAGTGAAACGTACCATGCTATTTCAAGCGGAACGCAAACGAGCCGAACATTTGGCCAAGCTAAGTGAAGTATCGAGATGGATCGCGGAGACGACTGAGTCCGGTCTAGTGTCGGAGCAAGTTGTTGGGCGTATCGGTGTAGCGTATGGGTGGCAGAAGACTACCCTTTTTTTACGTGAAGGAAATGAGCTGTATTTGCGAGCTCATTATGTAGACGGACGAATAACGAGCAGCCATACGAAAATGGGCTTATCGGAAGCGAATCCGGTTACAGTGGCGATTAAACAATTAACCGTCGTGAATGAGTCACGCAACAAGATCAGCTATAAAGGGTTGGATGAGGTTGGGATTGGACCGTTTCAGTCTGTCATCTCGGTTCCGATCTATCGTTCTGATATGGCCTACGGTGTCTTGCTTGTGACAGAGGAGCGGCCTGATTCATTTGATGCTAATGATGTGGAAGTGTTAACCGCCTTGGCAGGACAAATTGCTCTTAACCTTGATAAGGCTCGGTTATTGTACCAACGGCGGGAACTGACCAGACAGGAAGAGCGCCACCGATTAGCTCGAGATCTGCACGATTCGGTTAGTCAAACCTTATTCTCCTTGAATGTAACTGCTAGAGGAGCCGAATCGCTGCCACAGTCGGAATGGGCATTGTTATCCMGTACATTAAAGGACATCCAGAGCTTGTCCCAGGAAGCTCTGAAGGAAATGCGCTCGTTGATCTTGCAACTGCGCCCCCCAGGATTGGAGCTCGGCATTGTAACGGGACTTACACAGTATGGGAAACGGCTCGGACTGACTGTTCGTTCTGAGGTTAAAGGGTTGCAGGAACTCCCGCAGTTGGTAGAGGAAGCGTTGTGGCGTATCGGACAAGAAGCCTTAAACAATGTTAGTAAGCATGGGCATACGAATGAGGTTCGAATCGAGCTCCTATATTGTGCGGATAAAGTCACGATGGTCGTGACGGACCAGGGGATGGGCTTCGATCGCAACGATCCAATCCGGCATGATCATTCGTCAAGCGGTCTAGGACTACTCGGTATGCAGGAGAGAGCCGCATTAGTTGGAGGGTTTGTACGAATAGAAACAGGACCAGATCAAGGGACCGTTGTGAGGGTTGAACTACCCTTGGCGCAAGTAATACCACCAAGTCTACAATAGAGGCGAATGATGAATGAAGATCAGATTATTGTTAGTTGACGACCATGCGGTCGTATTGAAAGGGCTCGGCTTTTTCTTGAACATGCAGTCGGACTTGGAATTGGCGGGATTGGCCCGCAGTGGGGAAGAAGCGTTACAGCAAGCAGCAGAGCTGCGTCCAGACATCGTTCTGATGGACTTGCTAATGCCGGGCATGAACGGGATAGAAACGACCGAGCGGATGCTTCAGCTGCTGCCGAATGTGAAAATTATTATACTGACGAGCTTCGCTGAACAAGACCATGTGTTATCTTGCTTACAGGCGGGAGCAGTCGGGTATTTGCTCAAGGATATGGAGCCTGATCAGTTGGTTGAAGCGATCCGCGGGGCCTACCATGGTAATGTGCAATTGAATCCGATGATTACGAAGTTGCTTGTTGCGGGTTTAACAGCTCCCACTGCCATTCCAACTGCTACATCAGAATCTGGCATAAGTGGATGGGATTCTTTGACGCAGCGAGAGAAAGAAGTGCTTGGTTTGATCGCTAGAGGCTTGAGCAATAAGGAGATTGCAGCAGATCTGGTGATCGCGGAGAAAACCGTCAAAACCCATGTCAGCAGCATATTAGGCAAGCTCGAATTGGATGATCGCACGCAGGCCGCGCTATATGCGGTCAAACACGGGCATGCCTAGCGCTCTCACAGAACTCTGAACAGCAAGGGTCGTACGCCATAAGTCGTAGTTAGGTCCACCATCGGGTG